>JAXGWL010000010.1:0-11306 GCA_040773345.1 Lactobacillus sp.
CAGTTGGAAAATTAGGGAGATCACCATTCCCAACCGCGTCGTCGTCGCCCCGATGGCCGGGGTGTCAAACGCCGCCTTCCGCGTCGTCTGCAAACACTTCCACGCTGGGTTGGTCAACTGTGAGATGATTTCCGACCACGGCATCATCTACCGCAACAAAAAGACCTTAAGCATGCTGCAGGTCGACCCGCGTGAACACCCGATGAGCATTCAGATCTTTGGCGGCACGGAAGAGACCATGGTGCAGGCGGCCCAGTACGTCGACCAGCATACGGCTGCCGACATCATCGACATCAACATGGGCTGTCCGGTGCCGAAGGTCACGAAGACCGAGGCAGGGTCTAAGTGGCTGCTGGACGCCAACAAGATCTACCAGATGGTGCACGCGGTGGTCCGCAATGTTGAAAAGCCCGTCACTGTGAAGATGCGCATTGGCTGGGATCGCAAACATATTTTTGCTGTCGAAAACGCGCTGGCCGCCCAAGAGGCCGGGGCTTCCAGCATCGCCATGCATGGGCGCACGCGCAAGCAGATGTACGCCGGTCACGCCGACTGGGCGATCTTACACGAAGTGGCCAACGCTTTGACGGTGCCGTTTGTGGGCAACGGCGACGTGACGAGCCCGCAGCTGGCCAAAAAGATGCTGGACGAAGTCGGTGCCGACGCGGTAATGATCGGCCGCGCAGCTTTAGGCAACCCCTGGATTTTGCACGACGTGGAGCACTACTTAGCGACCGGCGAATTGCTGCCGCCGCAGACCGTGCGCGAGCGTGTGGAGACGGCGAAGACGCAGCTGGATGGCTTAGTCAAATTAAAGGGTGAAAAGGTGGCTGTGCCAGAATTTCGGCAACAAGCGGCATATTATCTGAAAGGATTGCCGCATTCGGCCAGAACACGTGCTAAAATAAATTCAGTTTGGACCCGGCAGGAAGTTTACGGTTTGCTGGATAACTTCGTCACGGCTTACGAAAAGCGGCAAAAGAAGATTGCGGCTTTAAAGATGATGCAGCGTGACAAATAGGAGAGGAAGAAGAAATTGGCAAAGAATGAAGTAAATGACCAGATTATCAACCGCCGCAAGAAGATGAATGAGCTTCGTGAAAACGGGATTGATCCATTTGGTACTAAGTTTGACCGCCAGGACTTGGCCAAGACTTTGGCTGAAAAGTTTGGCGACAAGGACAAGGAAGAGTTAAACGCCGACATGCCAGAGACCAAGATTGCCGGCCGAATGCTGGCTAAGCGGGGCAAGGGCAAGGTTGGTTTTGCGGACTTGTACGACCGCACCGGCAAGATCCAGATCTACGTCAGAAAAGACATTGTCGGTGAAGACAACTACAAGATCTTCAAGAAGGCCGACTTAGGCGACTTCTTGGGCATCGAAGGTGAAGTCATGAAGACCGACACCGGCGAGTTGACCATCCGGACGCAGCACGTTACGTTCTTGTCCAAAGCTTTGCGGCCACTGCCAAACAAGTGGACTGGCCTGACCAACGTTGAATCAATTTACCGTCAGCGTTATTTGGATCTGATCACTAACCGCAAGAGCTACGAACGCTTTGTCAACAGAGCCAAGATTATCCAAGCAATCCGCGACTACTTAAACAGCAAGGACTTCTTGGAAGTTGAAACCCCAGTGCTCCACAACATTCCAGGTGGTGCCGAGGCCCGGCCATTTATTACCCACCACAATGCTTTGGACATCAGCCTGTACATGCGGATCGCACTGGAATTGCCTTTAAAGCGCCTGATCGTCGGTGACATGGAACGTGTCTACGAAATCGGCCGCGTGTTTAGAAACGAAGGCTTGGACACCCACCACAACCCAGAATTTACTGAGCTAGAAAGTTACGCTGCCTACTGGGACTTCCACGACGTCATGGATGAAGCAGAGGGCATTATCCGGGCAGCTGCCAAGGTTGTTTCACCAGACGGCAAAGTCAACTACCAAGGCCACGACATCGACTTAGGCAAGCCATTCCGCCGCGTCCACATGGTTGACTTGATTAAGGAAAAGACCGGCGTGGACTTCTGGCAGCACATGACTGACGAAGAAGCCAAGAAGATTGCGGAAGAACACGACATTCACTGCGAAAGCTACTGGAAGGTCGGCCACGTGATCAACGCCTTCTTTGAAAAGTACTGTGAACAAACCATCGTGGACCCTACTTTTGTCTACGGTCACCCGGTTGAAATTTCACCGCTGGCTAAGAAGAACAAGAAGGACTCACGCTTCACGGACAGATTTGAAGTTTACATTCTGGGTGAAGAATACGGCAACGCCTTCTCAGAATTGAATGACCCAGTTGACCAGCGGCACCGTTTCGAAGCACAAATGGAAGAACGGGAAGCCGGCAACGACGAAGCTGACATGATCGACGAAGACTATATCCGGGCCATGGAATACGGCATGCCACCAACAGGTGGTCTGGGCATTGGTATTGACCGTTTGGTCATGCTGTTGACGGACGCGCCTGCGATTAGGGATGTTTTATTGTTCCCAACGATGCGGCCAGAAAAGGTCGAAGACGTCGACGCGGAAGTTAAGGCGGACTTGGCTGAAAAGAATAAGAAGAATAACTAGCATTAGTTAGCATTTATAAAAAGCACGTAGTTCTAAGAAGAACTGCGTGCTTTTTTGTTGACCTACTTTTTAGCTTAGTTACTATCTTTTTTGACAAATTCTCTTGCAAAGCCAAGTTTGTTTGCTATAATGTTAGTTGTTCTGCGGAAGTAGTTCAGTGGTAGAACATCACCTTGCCATGGTGGGGGTCGCGGGTTCGAATCCCGTCTTCCGCTCCAGCAAGAACAAAGGCTCACTGCGGTGAGTCTTTTTTTGACGGGAAATAGCTCAGCTTGGTAGAGCGCTACGTTCGGGACGTAGAGGTCGCAAGTTCGAATCTTGTTTTCCCGATTTTATGAGTCCTGACAGAGGTCAGGACTTTTTTTGTGCCTAGTTGTAACACGTGTTTAAAACGTGTAATACTTATGGCTAAGGAGGCAAACAACATGAGCAAAGATCAAATGGTAGTTTATCCAATTGTCATCACCCCAACGCACGAAGCAAAAATGCCGTATGTCGTTCACGTCCCCGCTATCAATCGTGATACCGAAGGCCGCTCCATTGCCGACGCCATGGCCATGGCCCAAGACTTAATCGGCAGCTATTCTTTGGACAACCAGATGCCTGCCTCCGAAACTGCTTTGCCGCAAACTAAGCACGGCTAAGTGGTGACCTTGGTGTCTGTCAATATTTCGCAATACCGCCGCAAGTTTGATAAAAGAGTTGTCAAAAAAACGTTGACGATTCCCAGCTATTTAAACGAAGAGGCTAAAGGAGTCCATATCAATTTCTCCGCAACACTTACGCGTGCCCTTGAAAAAGAACTGGGCAGGTAAGATCGCGTGCTTGCCCTAAAATAGGCATGTATATCAATGAACAATCTGCCTGTTTTTCCCTACTTTTTGCGTTAGGCAAAAACAAATTACAACCGCGGTTGCAACTGGTCGGGACCGATTTGACCGCTTCCTTAAAAGATTGTGAAAGTGCTTGCCTTAACAAGCCGTCTTTGTGAGAATACGAGTTGGATAAAGCAATTAGTTCGGAGGCACATGAAACAATGAGAAAAGAATTTGACACTGTCGGGAGCAAAATGGTTCCAGATGATGCCTACTACGGCATCCACACCGAAAGAGCCAGAGAAAACTTCCCAATTACATGCTTACGCATTGATGATGAGCTGGTTAAGAGCTACCTGCAAATCAAGAAGGCTTGTGCCATGGCCAACAAAGAGGCTGGCCGTTGGAAAGACGACAAGATTCCTGATGCCATCATTAAGGCTTGCGACGATCTGTACGCAAACTACGACAAGTTTAAAGAAGAGTTTGAACTGCCTGCCATCCAGGGTGGTGCCGGCACTTCTGCCAACATGAACGTCAACGAAGTCGTTGCCAACCGCGCTATTGAAATGCTCGGTGGCAAGAAGGGTGATTACAGCATTGTTCACCCCAACGACGATGTTAACAAGTCTCAGTCGACTAACGACACTTTCCCAACCGCCGGTCACTTGGCCATCATCAAGTACGCCAAAGACCTGCTGGCTCAGCTGCAAGAGGACATCGACAGCTTGGAGAATTTAGCCGACAAGTACAAAAACGACTTAAAGATGGGCAGAACGCAGTTGGAAGATGCCGTGCCAACTACTTTTGGCCACTCCTTCCACGCCTATGCTTCTGCTTTTAGACGTGACATCGTCAGAATCAACCGGGCCATCGACGACTTAATGGTAATTCCAATGGGCGGTACTGCGATTGGTACCGGCCTGAACGCCACTCCGGACTACATGCGTTTGATCGTGCCGAAGCTGTCTGAAGTCACTGGCCTGCCATTAAAACAAGCCGATGACTTAATCGATGGCATTCAAAACTCCGACGTCTATGTAGAAGTTTCTAACACCTTGACTACCTTGGCAGCAACCTTGTCTAAAATGAGCAACGACTTGCGGCTCATGAACTCAGGCCCACAAGACGGTGTTGGCGAAATCAACTTGCCGCGTAAGCAGGCTGGTTCTTCTATCATGCCAAACAAGGTTAACCCAGTCATTCCAGAAGTCTGCAACCAGGTTTGCTTCCAAGTCATTGGCCACGCTGCCACTGTTGCCCTGTGTGCTGACCACGGCCAGTTGGAACTGAACGCTTGGGAACCACTGTCCTTCATGAACATCTTCTGCGACCTGCGTTACCTGACAGCTGCTTTGAAGACTTTGAACGACAACGCCTTGACCGGTCTGACTGTCAACACCGAACGTGCTCGCAAGGAAGTTGAAGGCTCCGCCGAAGTTGCGACGGCACTGTCGCCAGTTTTAGGCTACGTTGCCACTACCAAGCTGATCAAGGAAGCCTTAGCTACCGGCAAGCCAATCAGAGAATTAGTTGCTGACAAGATTCCTGCCGCAGAGTTCGACAAGTTGATGTCACCTGCTAATTTCTTCGTTCACAAAAATTAGTTAAAAAGCACTGAGAGCATCCCTATTTTGGGGATGCTCTTTTTTTGCGGTGCGAAATATTTTACTTTGTATAGAAAAGTTCTTAAAATATAAGTCACGATTTTTATTTAGAGGTGGGAGAAAATGGAAAATTCATACAGCGAAAACGCAAACCAAGTGCTCCAAATTGCCCGCGAACAGGCAAAGAGCTTCAACCACCGCATGGTTGGGACCGAGCACCTGCTGTTGGCCTTAGTTATTGAATCCAAAGGCCAGGCGGGCCAATTGCTGCGCGACCGGGGCATTACGCCAACGCTCGTGCGCGAAGAAGTTGAACGCTACACGGGCTATGGCTCAGACCACAACCCCACTTATATGGAATATTCTCCCCGCCTGCAGTGGGTTTTAGACTACGCGCGGCGCCAAGCCCAATCTTTAGGGAGTGACCAAGTCACCACCAATGAATTGCTCATGGGTTTACTGGCCAACGGCCAAGTGCTGGCCGCTATGATTTTGCACAACTTAGGCTTAGATGCCCACCAAGTGGTGCACGATATTGCCAACGCTCAGACCGGGAGTGCGCAAACCACTACGGAACCCGATGGCAAGTCAACGACACCCCAGTTGGACAAAGTAGCCGTGAATTTAAATCAACGCGTAGTTGCCGGTGGCATCGATCCTGTCTTGGACCGTGAAAAAGAAGTGCACCGGGTCATTCAGATTCTCTCCCGGCGTACCAAGAATAACCCGGTGCTGATCGGTGAACCTGGCGTTGGCAAAACTGCCATTGCCCAAGGCATTGCGGCCGCCATCGTGCACAAAAAGGTGCCCCAAGATTTAGCCGACAAACGCGTCATGTCCTTGGACATCGGTTCGCTGGTTGCCGGCACCAAATACCGGGGCGAATTTGAAAACCGCTTAAAAAAGATCATCAAGGAAATTGAAACAGACGGTCACGTCATCCTCTTCATTGATGAGATGCACACTCTGATCGGCGCTGGCGGTGCAGAAGGGGCTATCGATGCTTCTAATATTTTGAAACCAGCTTTAGCCCGCGGCGACCTCCAAATGATCGGCGCTACGACTTTTGACGAGTACCAAAAGTACATCGAAAAAGACCAGGCCTTAGCCCGCCGCTTTCAGCAAGTCCGCGTCGGCGAACCGACGCCGGAAGACACCTTCGACATCCTGCAAGGCCTGCGTCCACGTTATGAGGCCTTCCACCACGTCAAGATTCCTGATGAATCATTGCACGAAGCGATTCGTCTTTCGACACGCTACATTGCCAACCGCTTTTTGCCAGACAAGGCGATTGACCTGGTCGATGAGGCGGCTGCCGCCGTTAAGATCAAAGGCGACAACAAACCAGACGCCAAGCTCACTAAGCTAGGCGCTGAGATTGTCAAACTCGGCAAGCAAAAAGAACGGGCAGTGCAGCAACAAGACTTTGGCAAGGCAGCTGACCTGCTGCACGAAGAAAATCAAGTCAAGGCCAAGCAGGCCGAATTGAAGGAAAAACGGTCGGCCCAAAACTTTGACAAGCGGGTGGTCAAGCCAGGTGACATCGCCAAAGTCGTTTCCGAATGGACTGGCGTGCCGGTGACCCGGATGCAGGCCAGCGAAACTAAGCGTTTGTCCAAGCTGGAAAGCATTTTGCACGAACGCGTCATTGGACAAGACCAAGCAATCAAGGCTGTGGCCCAAGCCATTCGGCGGTCACGTTCTGGCATCAAGGACGCCAACCGCCCGATCGGTTCCTTCTTGTTCTTAGGTCCTACCGGTGTTGGTAAGACCGAACTGGCAAAGGCCTTGGCGGCCGCAGTCTTTGGCTCGGAAAACAATCTGATCCGGGTCGACATGTCCGAATACATGGACTCTGTTGCGACCAGCAAGATGATCGGCTCGGCCCCGGGCTACGTCGGTTATGAAGAAGGCGGCCAGCTGTCAGAACAAGTGCGCCGCAATCCGTACTCGGTTGTGCTTTTAGATGAAGTGGAAAAAGCCAATCCGGACGTCTTTAACTTGCTTTTGCAAGTCTTAGATGAAGGCTTTTTGACCGATTCCAAGGGGCGCAAAGTCGACTTCCGCAACACGATCATTATCATGACGAGCAATTTGGGCAGCCGCTCGCTGCGCAGTCAAAAGACCGTGGGCTTTGCGGCCGACATTGCTGACAAAAATACTTTGCGGGCCGAAAAGGTGAAGTCCGCAACCCAGAGCTTCTTTAGACCAGAGTTTTTGAACCGGATTGACGAAACCATCGTCTTTGACGAACTGACTAAAGAACAACTGCGGCAAATCGTGGCCCTGATGACCAAGAAGTTAGTCGCACGTTTAGCTGAAAAGAACATCAGCTTGAAGTTTACGACGGCCGCCCTTGACACCTTGGCCCGTGATGGCTACGACCCAGAGAATGGGGCACGGCCGCTGCGGCGGGCGATCCAAACCGAGGTCGAAGACCCGATCGCCAACCAACTGATCGATGGCCGTCTGCAAAACGGAGCTAGTTTGCAGGTGGGTGCCCGCAACGGCAAATTGAAATTCAGGATCGCTGCGGCCAAGCCGGTAGCATAAGTTTTGACAAAGCCTAAAAAATGAGCTAAATTATTAGGTGTTTAAAAGGCTGAAATTCAGGATCGCGCTGATCTATTGTCCAGTGCGATGATAAAGACAAAAACGACTTAGTGTTGTTTTTGTTTTTTTATGCTCTCATTTCGGGTTTTTTGAATTTGTAACACAATTGTAATATTTATTCTTTTCTGCAGAAAGGATGTTTTCTTTGCTCGGACACGTTGTGAACTACGGTCGTCGTCGGACAAGACGGAGCTTCTCCAAGATTAAGGAAATCTTGCCGCTGCCAAATCTGACTGATGTCCAGACCGAAAGCTACAAGTGGTTCCTTGATGAGGGGATCAACGAAGTTTTTGATGACATCATGCCAATCTCTGACTTTTCAGGCAAACTGTCCTTGGAGTTTGTCAAATATCAGCTGCAAAAGCCAAAGTATACGGTTGAAGAGGCCCGTCAGCACGATGCTAACTACTCAGCCCCAATGCACGTCACCCTGCGCTTGACGAACCACGAATCTGGCGAAATCAAGACCCAGGATGTCTTCTTTGGCGACCTGCCGTTAATGACTGAATCAGGTTCTTTCATTATTAACGGTGCCGAAAGAGTCATCGTCTCTCAATTGGTTAGATCGCCTGGCGTTTACTACCACGCAGATTTTGATAAAAATGGCCGGCCAATTTATGGCACTACTGTCATTCCTAACCGTGGTGCTTGGTTGGAATATGAAACTGACGCCAAGGACTTAGCCTACGTCAGAATCGACCGGACCCGTAAGCTGCCAATCACGGTTTTGATCCGGGCCCTGGGCTTTGGTTCAGACATTGAAATCACCGACATGTTTGGTGACAGTGACTCCCTGCGCTTTACTTTGGGAAAAGACGTCCACAAGAATCCGGCCGACTCACGTGTGGCCGAAGCCTTGAAAGACATTTACGAACGACTGCGGCCAGGTGAGCCAAAGGCCACCGATTCTTCCCGGCAATTGCTGTTTAACCGCTTCTTTGACCCACGTCGCTATGACTTGGCACCTGTTGGTCGTTACAAGATCAACAAGAAGCTGTCTTTGAAGAACAGACTTTTTGACCAAAAGTTAGCAGAAACCTTAGCCGACCCAGACACTGGTGAAATCATTGTCAAAAAGGATACAGTCATTACCCACGCTATCATGGACAAGCTGGAAAAGTACTTGGATCGTGATGACTTTAAGATGGTGACCTATAAACCAGCTAAAGAAGGCGTAATGTCTGACCCAATCAATGTGCAAGAAATCAAGGTTTACTCCAAGCAAAACCCTGAACGTGTCGTCACTTTAATGTCGAACGGCCGCATTGACGCTAAGGTCAAGCACATTACCCCAGCCGACGTCTTAGCTTCAATCAACTACTTCTTTGCTTTGCAAGAAGGCATTGGTTCAGCTGACGACATCGACCACTTAGGTAACCGGCGGATTCGTCGTGTCGGCGAACTGCTGCAAAACCAATTCCGGATCGGTTTAGCCCGGATGGAAAGAGTGGTTCGTGAAAGAATGTCCATTCAAGACATCTCCACGGTTACTCCACACCAATTGATCAACATCCGGCCAGTTGTTGCTTCAATCCGTGAGTTCTTCGGTTCATCCCAGCTGTCACAGTTCATGGACCAAAACAACCCACTGGGCGAATTGACTCACAAACGGCGGATGTCCGCCTTGGGTCCTGGCGGTTTGTCGCGTGACCGGGCTGGTTACGAAGTTCGTGACGTCCACTACACCCACTACGGTCGTCTGTGCCCAATCGAAACTCCTGAAGGTCCGAACATCGGTCTGATCAACTCACTGGCCACCTACGCCATCATCAACAAGTATGGCTTTATCGAAACCCCATACCGGCGCGTTGACTGGCAGACCCACAAGGTTACTGACAAGATCGACTACCTGACTGCCGACGTCGAAGACAACTACACCGTTGCCGGTGCCAACGCTCGTTTGAACCCAGATGGCAGCTTCAAAGACAAGCTGGTCTTGGTTCGTCACAAGGATGTCAACTTGGAAGTTACGCCGGACAAGATCGACTACATGGACGTTATTCCTAAGCAAGCCGTTTCTGTCACTTCCGCATGTATTCCATTCCTAGAAAACGATGACTCTAACCGTGCTTTGATGGGGGCCAACCACCAGCGGCAGGCCGTACCTTTGATCAACCCACACGCAACCATCGTTGGCACTGGCATGGAATACCGGGCTGCCCACGACTCAGGTGACGCCCTGCTGGCCAAGCACGATGGGACCGTTGAATACGTCGACGCCAACGAAATTAGAATTAGACGGGCGGATGGCACTTTAGACAAGTACAAGCTTGAAAAGTACCGGCGGTCCAACGCAACTAAGAACTACAACCAGACGCCAAATGTTTCAACTGGCGACAAGATCAAGGCTGGCCAAGTTATTGGCAACGGTCCTTCCATGGACCACGGTGAGTTAGCCCTGGGGCAAAACCCACTGATCGCCTTTTTGACTTGGAACATGTATAACTACGAAGACGCCATCATGATCTCCGAACGCATGGTGAAAGACGACGTCTACACTTCGATTCACATCGAGGACTACGAATCAGAAGCCCGCGACACTAAGTTAGGACCAGAAGAAATTACCCGGGAAATTCCTAACGTCGGTGAAGATGCCTTGAAGGAATTAGACAAAACCGGTGTTGTTCGTGTCGGTGCTGAAGTGCGCGACGGTGACATTTTGGTCGGCAAGGTGACCCCAAAGGGTGTCACCGAGCTGTCTGCCGAAGAGCGTCTGTTGCACGCGATCTTTGGTGAAAAGGCCAGAGAAGTTCGTGACACCTCACTGCGTGTCCCACACGGCGGTGGCGGTATTATCCAAAAAGTCGAAGTCTTCACCCGTGAAGCTGGCGACGAATTAGCTCCTGGCGTCAACACCATGGTTCGTGTCTATATAGTTCAGAAGAGAAAGATTCAGGTCGGCGACAAGATGTCTGGTCGTCACGGTAACAAGGGTACGATCGCTGCTGTTGTGCCAGAAGAAGATATGCCTTACTTGCCAGACGGGCGGCCAGTTGACATTTGCCTGAACCCAATGGGTGTGCCATCACGTATGAACATCGGGCAGCTGCTGGAACTCCACTTGGGTGCCGCAGCCAAGAACCTCGGTATTCATGTGGCAACGCCAGTCTTTGATGGTGCTAAGGGTGACGACGTTTGGAAGATGGTTCGTGAAGCCGGTGTCGATAAAGACGGCAAGACGGTCATCTACGACGGCCGGACCGGTGAACCATTCCATAACAGAGTTTCCGTCGGCATCATGAACTACCTGAAGCTGACCCACATGGTTGACGACAAGATCCACGCTCGTTCAATTGGGCCTTACTCCTTAGTTACCCAACAGCCTTTAGGTGGTAAAGCTCAGTTTGGTGGCCAGCGTTTTGGTGAAATGGAAGTTTGGGCTTTGGAAGCCTACGGTGCTGCTTACTCACTGCAAGAAATTTTGACCTACAAGTCAGACGACGTTGTCGGTCGTGTTCGTGCCTACGAAGCTATCGTCAAGGGCGAAAGAATTCCAAAGCCAGGCGTACCTGAATCATTCCGTGTGCTGGTCAAGGAACTGCAGGCTCTAGACTTAGACTTACGTGTCCTGGACATGGATCACCACCGCACAACGGCTGAGGACCATGAGAGCCCGCCGCCAAACGCGACGAGAACGATGACGTCCCCCGATTTTATCGCGCCTTTTCGCACAGCTTCATCCAGCGC
>JAXGWL010000011.1:0-11210 GCA_040773345.1 Lactobacillus sp.
GTCCCGGCCATAAAAGTCAGTGTAGTCAATAGCCGTTGGCTTTTCTACGTAGTCCGTCAAACAAGAAGCCAAGCATTCGTACCACTGGCCGCGGTTGTCCAGGCCGTAGCTAGCAACTGCCCTCTTAATGCCGGCCACGTCGTGGCCCTTGTGGTCGTGAATATCCCGACCGTCTTGCACGTAGTTTCTAGCCACTGTCTTGGCAAAGCCTTGGGAAGCGTTGTTGGTTTCCAGTTGTGGCCGCCCCAGCTACCGTCTGACTTGGTTCAGTAAGCCCATGGCGTAATCATTCAGCTCTTTGTTTTGGGCCGCCGTCAAATTGCCCGGATCTACCACTCTTTGAGCGTCCTGCTGGCTCATCTGGTAGTGGTTGTTTTGCCAGTTTTGACGCGTCACCGGCAGCATCGACTTGCACCAGTTGGCATTGTCGATTTGGTTTTGCCCTTGTCTGGTCTGCAGGCTTTCTGCAGCTCTCACATAAGAACTAGTCAAGCGCAGCTGGCCATTGGCGTTTTGTTGTTGGCCATTAACCCGTGCTTGATAAGTAGTCGTGGTTGCGGTTTGCGTTGCAGCTTCAGCATTCTTCGGCTGGCTTAAGGCCAGACCACCTAAAACTGCTAAGCAAGCTGCTGTATATACAATGCCTTGTGTCTTCTTCATCATTCAATAACCCTCTAATTCGTTATTAGTATTTTCTTAACTCAACGATTTCATCATAAGGGGGCGTTATCGAATGGTGGCAGGCCGCCGGGTGTTATATAAAGTGGCGCCAATTGTTATGGAAGCAAAGTTCGTGATTGGTGCGGCTTTTGGCCCATTTCATAAATAGCGTTCTTTATTGAATGACGTTTTAATTTAATTTTAATTTAAAAACGCAAAAAGCCCGATTTTTCGGGAATCGGGCTCATTAATATATATTAAGTATAATTTTATATATTTTATGACAGCTTTTAAATAACAGTGCTATGGTTTGTGCCAAATTATTTAACAGCTTGAGCAATGGCGGCATTGACCGCAGCAGCTTCTTTTTCAACCAAAGCAGCCTTGCCGGCGATCAGGTTGGTGTCCATCTTGATCTCCCGCGTCAAGCCTGGCGTGTTCAGCTTTGGCTCAAAGAAGGCCTTAAAGGCAGCCAGCTGGTCTTTCGTGTGGAAGAGCCGGGCAACCACCGTGATGAAGGTTGGGAATTCCATGTCCCCGCCTAAGTTGTCAGACAGCCACTGCCAGTCGTTTTGCAACCATGACCAGGCCAGATCTTCCCCAGCCGGGTTTTGTAACACCAAGCCAAACCAGCCGCGCAAGTCCTGAGGCTTGATGTAGGCGGCATCTTCAAAGCGGTCGACGATGGTTGCTAATAATTTTTTATCCTTTGTTTTAGTCAAAGCAGTCGTAATATTGGACTTCAAAGATGGGTCACTAGTTTCTTGGTAGAACTTAAAGAGCTGGTCAAACAGTGCTTGACTGCCGAAGTTTTCCACTTCGTTGCACAGCACGGACCCACGGACGTCGGCTTCGATGTTGACCAAGTCAGTTGCGTGGTCTTGGAAGATTTCGTGCAGGTCGTGGCTAGTTTCTTGGTTCTTGCCGGCCAAGGAAGTAGCCACGACATCCGGTCTTAACAGAATATCATCGACAGAGTCTGAGCTCTTTTGCGCAAAGCCTAAGCGTTTAACGGAAGCTACAGACAGCTTGTCCAACAGTTTTTCCAGGTTCTTGGCTTCTGGACTGCCTGAGATCACAAAGTTCTTCAAGAAGACAGCCACTTCCGTGATAGCTTCAAAGACCATGGCTGAGTGCGTACCAGCAAACTTCACCAGCAGCGGGACTAAGTCGGCGTAAGACTTGCTGCCAGCTTGGGCCTGCAGGCGCATGTCTTGGATGATTTGCAATTCGTCGACTGGCTTTAAGTCACTGGCCAGCAAGTCAGCTAACAGAGTTTGGTCATAGTTGACGATAAAGTGGGAGTTGTTGCCTCCATTTAATTTGAAGGCGACACCGTTCTTCTTGCGTAATTCCGCGTAGTCGCCTAAGACCAGTTTTTGCTCTTTCATGATCTGTGGGGCTTCTTTATAGTTTGCGTTCAAAGGAATCTGCCACAGGCGGTTCTTGTCTTGGTGTTCACCGATGAAGAATTGCTCTTGGGTCAGAACCAATTGGCCAGCTTCGACATAAGCGTTGACCACTGGGTAGCCTGGTTGTTCCAACCAAGAGTGCATGATGGCGCCGATGTTCAGGCCACTGACTTCACCCAAGGCAGCCCACAGATCGTCGCCTGACGCGTTTCCGTACTTGTGGCGCTGGAAGTAGAGCTTTAAGCCCTTGCGCAGGTTCTCATCGCCCAGCAGTGCCCGGACCATGACCAGCATGCGGCTGCCCTTGGCGTAGACGATGGCGCCGTCAAAGATGGAGTCGATTTCGGCTGGATTTTCCACCATCACGTGGACCGGCTGCACGCCGTCAGTGGCATCCCTGTTCAAAGCTTGTGGCACTTCGGTGGTCTGGAACATCTCCCAGATCTTCCAGTCGGGTTCCAAAGCGTCGGTAGCCACGTATTCCATCATGTTGGCAAAACTTTCATTCAACCACAGGTTGTCCCACCACTGCATAGTGACTAAGTCGCCAAACCACTGGTGCGCCAGCTCGTGGGCAATGACCGTCGCGACCAGCTGCTTCATGGCAAGTGAGGTGTTGTCAGGGTCGAGCAACAGGTAGGCTTCCCGGTAGGTCACGCAGCCCCAGTTCTCCATGGCGCCGGCTGAAAAGTCTGGCAAGGCTACTTGGTAAGAGTGCTCCAGTGGGTACGGCGTTTGGTAGAAGTCTTCGTAGAATTCAATCGACCGCTTGGCAATGTCCAAGGCAAAGTCTAATTCCTTAGGCTGGTGCGCTTTGGTAGCAAAGACGCCAATTTCTACGCCAGACTTGGTGTGGGCGATTTTCTTTTGCATGTCGCCGAAGACAAAAGCAACCAGGTAGCTGGCCATCTTGACGGTTTCTTTAAAGTAGTGCACACCGTCGACAACCTTTTCTTCTGGCTGGTTAGCGATGATGGTTTCACCCGGCTGTTCGTCGTATTTAATGGCCAAAGAGAAAGTGGCCTTGGCCGCTGGTTCGTCAACGCCTGGGAAGGCTTGGCGAAAGGCCGTGGTTTCAAACTGAGTGCCGATCAGTTCTTTCTTGACGCCGTCAACTTGGTAATAAGACGGGTAGATCCCCATCATGGTATCGGTCAGTTTGGCGTGGTAGTCGACCATGACCGTAATTTTACCGGTCTTGTTGCCCGCGATCGTGATAGTTTCGGATTGGTCGTCAAATTCGAAGTTGACTGGCTTGCCGTCAACAGTCACATCATCGATGGTTAAGAATTTTTGATTGAGTTTAAAAGTCTTTGCTTGCGCCACGCCCGTAATGGTCGTTTTGCCGCTAAATTTTTTGTTCTGACGGCTGACGTCTAAATACAGGTCGTAGTGTTCAGGCTGGAACGTGTCTAATAAGAATTTTGCCATAGATAAGCCTCCTATTAAGTAATTTTTAAGGTAACTAACAACAATTTAACCAAATTGTGACCTATAAAATCAATGATCTAATCCCCAATCTAGTAGAATAAAGACAGTAGAACTAAAGGAGCAATAAAATGAAATACAACCAATATGCTTATGAACCAGTTTCACTAAGCCAGCAAAAGAAAGAATTATTAGCCACTAAGTTCTTGCCCCACGACTATGCGGACAGATCTTTTGCCGCTCTAGCGGAATACTTTTTTGAAGTTTTAAATGTCCCAGCCGAGGGGCATGCGGCTAAGCACGCGCAGCTGACTGAGTTCGCAGTCGATGCCAAAACCCGCTTGGCGGACTTTTTAGCAACTAAGCCGAGTGAGATGACACCTAGCCAGTTTTACAACGTCGCTTTGCAATATTTGGGCTACCACGTCTACTACGACTACGACCCCCAAGACCCGCTGGCCCTCATGGCAAAAAACGCCTTGCCCCATGTGGAATCAATCAAGAGCAAAGATGAATTGATCCACGCTGTCTACCGCTTGCTGACAACGCGCGCCAAAAACGGTCAAGAATTAATCGACGTGCTGGCCGGCCAAGGCTACTTCACCCAGTTCTGGGGCAACAAGCAATTCATGTTCTTCAACGGCAAGGCCTTGCCAGTCTTTGACACGACCAAGGTCATCCGCGAAGTCGTCTACGTGGCCTCTGACTTAGACACCGACCACGACGGCCAAAACGATTTATTGCAAGTCTCAGTCTTTAGACCAGCTGAAGCCGGCAAAGATTTAAAGGTGCCGGCTTTGTACACGGCCTCGCCCTACTTTGGCGGCATCATTGAAAACGCCAAAACCAACCACAATGTGGACGAAGACTTAACAGACGCCACGACCTGGACCAATCCTCAATATGAGGCCCAGCCGGTCGTGAAAGCAGAAAAGCCAAGTGCTGAAGACCACGCAGCCACCGAAACGGCCACCGGCAAGTCCTCCTACCCGGTCAACGAGTTTCTGTTGGCCCGCGGCTTTGCCAGCGTCTTTGCCGGCGCCATTGGCACGCGCCACTCCGACGGCCTGCGCATCACCGGCGCACCTGAAGAAACTGAAGCCGCCAAGGAAATCATCGAATGGCTGCACGGCGACCGCATCGCCTATACCGACCGCACTCGTCAGCACGAGACCAAGGCCTCGTGGTGCAACGGCAACATCGGCATGACTGGCCGCTCCTACCTCGGCACCCTGCAGGTTGCGATTGCCACGACCGGTGTCAAGGGCTTGAAGACCGTGGTGTCCGAGGCAGCGATCTCATCTTGGTATGACTACTACAGAGAACACGGCTTGGTCATTGCGCCGGGTGAGTGCCAGGGCGAAGACTTGGACAAATTGGCCGAAACCTGCCAGTCGAACCTCTGGGACGCCGGGGCTGCCATTAAGATCCGGCCGGAATACGAAAAAATGCAGCAAAGCCTGCTGAAAAAAGAGGATCGCGCTACTGGCCAATACTCCGACTTCTGGGAAGCACGCAACTACCGCCACCACACGGATGGCATCAAGTGCTCTTGGCTGTCGGTCCACGGCTTAAACGACTGGAACGTGAAGCCCAAGAACGTCTACAAGGTTTGGCAAAAGGTGAAGCAGCTGCCGGTGGACCACCACTTGTTCTTGCACCAAGGCCCGCACTACAACATCAACAACCTGGTCTCCATCGACTTTACCGACCTGCTCAACATGTGGTTCTGCCACGAGCTGTTAGGAGTTAACAACCATATTAGAGAAATCATGCCGACCGTGTTAGTCCAAGACAACTTGCAAGCTGACACTTGGCACGAAGAACCAGATTGGGCCGACAATTTAGGACAAAAGACGGAGCTGCACCCAGCTTCTGACGGCAGTTTAAGTGAGAAGGCTGCCAGTGGCATTAAAGACTTCCATGACGAAGGTGGCACGGCGTTCAAAGAAGCCAAATTGAGCGACAGTGCTTGGGAATACAAGTTTATCTGCGGTGATAAGCCGTGGTCTAAACCATCCCTGCGCTTTGTGAGCGAAAAATTGACTCAGCCAGTTACCATCGTGGGCCGGCCAGAAATCAAGATTAAAGTGGCAGCCAGCCGCGAAGTGGGCCAACTGTCCGTCGCCTTAGTTGAACTGGGGACGAGAAAACGGTTGACCCCGACACCAAAGTTTTTGATGCGGGGCGGCCAGGAGCTGGGCTATCGCTTTGGCACCGACACCCTGCAGGAGTTTGTGCCAGACAAGGCAACCAAAGCTAAGCTGATCACCAAGGCGCACATGAACCTGCAAAACTGGCAAGACATGAAAAAGCCGGCTAAGATTGCAGCCGGCAAGTTCTATGAGCTGAACTTCAAGCTGCAGCCGACCTACTACACGCTGCCGGCAGGCAGTCAGTTGGCGCTGATCGTGTACTCAACCGACGAAGGGATGACGAAGCGGCCGTTAACACCAGAAGACTACCAAGTTGATTTGGGCGACACAGCCTTGACACTGTTTGAAAAATAAGTAATTCAGAACATTATAGACAAAAGAGGAGCTATTTTTAGCCCCTTTTTTTGATGCATAATCTTAACTGTTGATTATAAAAAGATTTTTAATTAATTTTAAATAAACCAGCAAAAGACTTTTAGAAAATTATTTTTAGGTGTAGAATGTTAACAAAAGTAAGTGGAAAAAGTTAGGAGTAGTGAACCGACAATGCTCAAAATCTTAGACGTGCCAACCAGTAACATTTCTGAATTAAAAAAAGACCCAAATAATTTATTTGAAAAAGCAAAAAAAGCAAAAACTGGCGTATATATATTTAACAGGAATACTCCATCCGGTATTGTGATGAGCATCCCTGACTACGAACATATGGTTCGGGAAATCGAGGTATTACAGGAGAAACTTTTTGATGCAGAAGCCGCCGCAAGACTAAAAAGCAATAGCAAAGTTTATACGGATGAAGAAGTCCGCGGTGCTGCTGCTCATGATGACACTCCCTTAGACGAAGATGATGGATGGGAATAATGAGTAATAACACTAAGCCAAGATATAAGCTAGAGTTCTTGGCACAAGCAAAAGAAGATTATGACAAGCTGGGCGGGGCCCAGCTTATTTTTGTTGACAAAGGCCTTAACAGAATCCGTTTCCTAGGTATGAAAGCCGGTGCCCCACTCCATGGCCCATTAGAAAGCTGTCACAAACTAAAAAACAGAAAAATGGGTCTCAGGATTGTCTTCACACAGAGAGAGCAAAAAATTCAAATTATTCAGATAATTGCCATCGGCAAACGTAGGCGCAATGAGGTCTATGACCAGGCCTTTCTGCGCCTAGAACAAGATCAGCAACAATACTAAACGCCATATTTTGGACACAAGAAAAGGGCCTCGCGGCCCTCTTTTTTTCTCGATGAACGATTTAACTTTGCTTATTAATCTTACTAATCATCAGGACTTATTTTACTCTATTTTGAAGTTAGTTCAAGCTAACTCAGCACGAGCTAGTAGCGGGCACTAACTACTGGAATTGAGTCATAGCCAGTGACTGCAACATCGGCGCCCTTGACCCAGCGATGAAGCGAGCCTGGTATACGATACCAGATAGAACCGTCGACGAAAGTCTTGCCAATGACAGTAAAGGCTTTACCAGCAGGCAACTGATCAGTACGGAGGTTGCCGTTTGGCCCTAAAAAGACCTTTTTGCTTCATATTATTTATCCGCAAATCTACGTAATTAAAATTAACAACCAGTTTGATTGTACTATTACTTAGTATATATGTATATCTGCATCACAAAACCCCGCAATTCCAAACAGAATTACGGGGTTTGTTTAATTTTTTAAAATAAATAACTTACTGCGCCAATGCAACTTCAATCGGCAAGGCATCCTTCACCGTCTGGTAGACCGTCGACACGTGCAACACGTGGTCTAAAAACTCTTGCTGGTCAGCTGGGCTCATCTGGCTGTCAAAAGAAACTTTAATTTTCATTTTGACTACCTTTGACAAACCGTGGCCCAAGTCCTTAGTCTGCCCTTTTGTGTCTAAATGAAAGTTTCTGACGTCTAAACCATGGCTTTTTGCGACCATCCCCGCCGACATCGTAATGCAAGAGTCAATTGCCCCCGCAAAATATTCGACCGGGTTGGGCGCGGTCGTTTCATCGTCACAGATGAATGAATACTCCCGTGCCTTGTTTTCAATGCGCCATTCCTGGTCAGTCAAGTCAGCCGTTAATTGGTAGTCAGCCATCTTAGTACTCCATGTAGCGCTTGCGCTCCCAGTCAGAAACCGACTGCGAGTACTGCGACCATTCCAAGTTCTTGGAAGAAATGAAGCTTTGCGTCAAGTGCTTGCCCAAAGCTTCTTCCATCAGCTTGTCAGCTTCAAAAGCCTTGATGGCGTTGTGCAAGGTTGATGGCAATGGCTCTAAGTCCAATTTTTCGCGTTCTGCATCGCTCATGGCAAAGATGTTTTCAGTAACTGGTGGCATCGGCATCTTTTGTTGCTTGATACCGTCTAAGCCCGCCGTCAAGTCGGCTGCTAACAGCAGGTATGGGTTAGCCGTTGGGTCAGCTGACCGCATTTCCAGCCGTGTGTTCAATTGTTCAGCCGATGGGATCCGAACCAGCGGTGACCGGTTCTTAGCAGCCCAAGAAATGTAAACTGGGGCCTCAAAACCTGGGATCAACCGCTTGTAAGAGTTGACCGTCGGGTTGCCAATCGCCGTAATGGCCCGGGCGTGCTCCAAAATCCCGTTTAAGAAGTAGTAAGCCGTCTTGGACAGATGGTATTTGTTATTGGCATCATAAAAGACGTTCTTGCCGCCTTTAAACAGCGACATGTTGGTGTGCATCCCGTTGCCGGCTTGGCCTTCCAAAGGCTTAGCCATAAAGGTGGCCAGCAAGCCATGGCGACGAGCTACTTCGCGGGCCACCATCTTAAAGGTCTGCACCTTGTCGGCCGTAGCCAGCGCGTCGTCAAAGCGGAAATCGATTTCCTGTTGGCCATCGCCAACCTCGTGGTGGGCTGCTTCGACTTCAAAGCCGATAGCTTCCAGAGTTTCGACGATGTCGCGGCGGCAACGGGCCCCTTCGTCAGCCGAAGTCATGTCAAAGTAAGAAGCGTGGTCGGTCACTTGGGTCGTCCAGTTGCCGTTTTCATCGAGCTTGAACAGGTGGAATTCTTCTTCAAAGCCGATGTCGAAGGCGTCAAAGCCAGCCTTCTTCATTTCGCCTAAGACCCGCTTCAAGTTGTTGCGAGGATCGCCTTCAAAAGGCTCGCCGTTGGTCTTGTGGACGCTGCAGATCAGGCGGCCAATGCGGGCGCCGGTATGATCGGCCCAAGGCAGCACGATCCAAGTCGACAGGTCTGGGTATAAAACCATGTCGCTTTCTTCAATTCTGACGAAGCCATCAATGCTGGAACCGTCAAAACGAATGTTGTTGGTCAAAACTTGGTCCAGCTGACTAGTTGGAACTTCCACGGCCTTGGTCGTGCCGTTGATGTCGGTAAAGCACATTCTGATGAAACGGACGTCTTTGTCTTTGACGTCTTGAATAATTTGGTCCTTCGAAATTTCTTTTGCCATGCGCAAAAACCTCTGTCCTATATAGATAAGCGGGCATTGGTCTAGTCGACCAGTGCCCTTCTTAAATAAAATGATATTAACGAAAAGATTAGCAAAGGGGGCTGTTCTTGTCAAACTGGTCTAGGCTAGTTTAACCATTTCTTAACAACTTGGGTCAGCTCCAGCATAAAAGCCGGATCAGCGATGGGATCAAACCATTGGACCGGCAACTGGTGGCGAAAATAGGTCAGCTGGCGCTTGGCATAACGCCGGGAGGCCTGTTTCAGCTTGGCGACGCAGGCTGAAAGAGGCGCCTTCTTTTCAAAATAAGGGAAAAATTCCTTGTAGCCGATGGCCTGCTTGGCTTGGTAAAGCTGGGCCCGCTGTTCATAGACAAAGCGAGCTTCTTCTAAAAGCCCCTGCTGCAGCATCAAGTCAACACGGCGGTTGATGCGGTCGTAGAGCACGGCGCGCTCGGTGTTTAAACCCAGGATCAGGAAGTCATAACGCGGTTGAATCTTGGTCTGTTGCTGTGAAAAAAGCTGGCCCGTGTTTTTAATCACAGTCAAGGCCCGCAGGGTCCGCCGGGCGTTTTGCCAAGGGATTTTAGCAGCTGCAGCTGGGTCCAAGTTATTGAGCTTGTCCCACAGGGCCTGGGGGCCATTGGCGGCCAGTTCTTTTGCCAAGGCCGGGTCGTTGGCCTGCTCCTGCTTACCGCCTAGCTGCAAGTCATAGAGCAGAGCCTTAGCGTAAAAACCCGTGCCGCCGACGAGCAGGGGCAGCTTTTTTTGCTGACTGATTCCGACAATGGCTGCTTGCGCCTGGGCGACAAAGTCGTGCACGTCATAGGGCTGATACACAGACTGGCAGGCCACCAAGTGGTGCGGCACCTGGGCACGCTCTGCCGGCGTCGGTGCCGCCGTGCCGATGGCCAGTTCGCGGTAGACCTGCATCGAATCGCCGGACACGATTTCACAGTTAAATTTTTGGGCCAAGGTCAGGGCCGTTTGCGTCTTGCCGATCGCCGTCGGCCCAACCAGACAGAGTAATTTTTGCATAACGTCTTTCTTTTTATAAAAAGCTTAGTGGATGATACAATTAAGGTAACAAAAATGCTTAAAGCGAGTTTATGATTAGGAGGTTGCCAATATGAAATACAAATTTGCTGCGGGCTTTGCCGCTGGCCTCTTGACTGCCCTCTCTGCCGTTTGTGCCGCTGCCGTGACCTACAAAACCCGGGTCATGGATCCCCAAGAGCAAGAAGAGCAGCGCATTCAAGACAACAGAATCAAGGCTAACCGCAAGAGCCACGGCGCCCACATGGCTTAAAGAAAAAGCTTGCTTTGTTGAAAGCAAGCTTTTTTTGTGTCTAAAATTTTGACTTCTTAGTCAGGCCCTGCCAGTTTTCAAAGCCGTCGCGCAGCCATTTGACGTCGTAACCCCTTTTGCGCAGGTAATTGCCCGCCTTCAAGGTCAAAGCCTTCGAATCTGAATAGACGTAGACCGGCATGTCCTGGCGCAGCTCTTTGTAGCGCATCCCCATCTGGGTCACTGGCAAATTGCGGGCCCCGGAAATATGCTTGGCCTTGAAGTCCTTTGCTTCGCGCACGTCAATAATCTGACCGCGCCGCATGGCCTTTTCAAAGTCCTCGTTGGTCAAACCCGGACCCAGTTTTCTTTGCTGCCACCACTGGTAAAGCCAGTTTAGGCCAAAGCCCAAGACCATCGCCAGTAAAATAATGTCTAAAATAATAATAAATTGATTGTTCATTTTTTCTCCTAATAGCGCTGTGGATCATTCTCGTGAGCGACTTCGTATTCATGCTCATGGCGCAGAACCAACTTGGCACTTAAAAACTCGCGTTCGCTGATCACATGGGCCTCATGCAGGCGGTCCAGCTCTATGGCCATCTCTTCGATGTCCCACTTGCGCTTGCCAATATGAACCAGCACGCCAAAGCGTTCTAACATCTGCTGCACATCGTATAAAGTCTTCATCAAGCTGCCTCCTAATAACTGATCATGAGCCCCTGCCGCAGGCAGACGATGACGTAGACCGCTAGCAAGATGGTTGCCAGCAAACGCCACGGCCATTTGGCAGTTCGCCAGTTGCCGCTACCGACCAGCAGGCAGAGCAAGGTCCCGGCAATAA
>JAXGWL010000012.1:0-11114 GCA_040773345.1 Lactobacillus sp.
CATAGTTTTTTATAGGAAGCAGCCATCTTGTCGACAAATTGCTGGGGACTCACGCCAGCTTTTTCAGCCTTTTGCTCAATCTTTAAGCCGTGCTCGTCGGTGCCAGTCAAAAAGAAAGTGTCGTAGCCACGGCTGCGCTTGTAGCGGGCCATGCTGTCAGCAGCAATTGTCGTGTAGGCATTGCCGATGGTCAGGCGACCAGATGGGTAATAAATGGGCGTCGTGATATAGTAAGTTTTTTTGTCAGACATCAAATCCACCTCTTAAATAGTTCTTAAAGTTAAATTCTACACCTTTATCAGCATAATAAAAAAGCGCCCCACGGCGCTTTTTGTATTTTCTAGATCAACCAAACTTCATGCTGCAGGTAGAAGTGCTTGACGATAGTGGTCAGCACAATGTAAAGCAGCAATAGTCCCAAAACCATAAACAGGAAGTAAACCGGCAGCGTGGCAAAGTGCATGATGCTGGCTAATGGCGAAAATGGCAGGATCGTGCCAATCACCGCGGTGCCCAAGGTGGCCCACGCCACTGGGGCAGTGGCGTGCTGGCCGATGAAAGGAATCCGCCGGTCACGCAAAGCCTGGATAACCATTTCTTGCGTCCACAAGGATTCCACAAACCAACCGGTGTGGAAGACGGCGATGAACAAGGCCTGTTGACTAGCAGTCAAGGCGGTGTAGCTGCCCCCAGCCACGGCTGGACAAACGACAAAGTAGAGCAGTGCGAAGGTCGCGATGTCAAAGACCGAAGAAGTCGGGCCAAAGTAGAACATGAACTTCGGCAGCTTCCGAGTCGACCAGGTCCTTGGTACTTCCAGGTACTCTTTAGACATCATGTCAAACGGAATGGACAGGCAACTGGTGCCGTACAGCAAGTCCAAAATCAAGAGCTGCAGCGGCAGCATTGGCAAAAACGGCAGGAAGCTCGAAGCCACCACGATGGACAAGATATTGCCGAAGTTGGACGACAACGTAATTTTGATGTATTTCATGGTGTTGCCAAAGACCTCGCGACCGATCCGGACCCCTTTTTCCAGAATCCGCAGGTCCTTGTGCAGCAAGATGATGTCAGCTGACTCCTTGGCAATGTCGACGGCTGTATCGACGGAAATAGAAACATCGGCGGCCTTCATGGCTGGAGCATCGTTGATACCGTCACCCATGTAGCCTACGGTGTGGCCGTTGGCCTTTAAGACATCGATGATCTTGGTCTTCAGTTCTGGCGACAGCTTGACGAAGATATTACACTCTTCAACGGCCTGGGCCAATTCTGCGTCGTTCATCTGGCTGAGCTCTTTGCCGCTATAAACGTTGTCGACGTTTAAGCCGACTTGCAAGCCCACGGCCCGGGTGACGGCCTCGTTGTCACCGGTCAAAATCTTGACGGTAATACCGTCGCGTTTCAAGTTGGCCAAGGCTTCCTTGGCACTTTCTTTTGGTGGATCCAGGAAGGTCAAGAAGCCAGCCAGGGTCAGCTCATTTTCATCTTGAACCGAGAACTCGCCCACTGGTGCTGGGCCCATCTTGTAGCCCAACAGGATGACCCGCATGCCATCGTCGTTCATGTCATTGATGTTTTGCAGGATTTTCTTTTTAATGTCGTCAGTTAACGGCACTACTTGGCCACCAATTTCGGCTTTGGTGGAAACGTGCAGCATTTCTTCCGCCGCACCCTTGGTGACCAGAATGTGGTGGCCGTGGCGGGCGTCGTTGTTTTCAACGACAACGCTCATGCGCCGGCGGGTAAAGTCAAAGGGGATTTCATCGATTTTGGCGTAGTCACGCTGAATTTCGGTGACGTTCAACTCGTCGCCGGCTGCGTCGATGACGGCCTTGTCAATTAAGTTTTTCATCCCCGTCTGGTAGTAGCTGTTTAAATATGACAGCCGTAAAACCCGGGGCGTTTCCTTCAAATCAAGGTTGTAGTGCCGTTCCAAGACGACCTTGTCCTGAGTTAAAGTCCCCGTCTTGTCAGTGCAGAGGATGTCGGCACTACCAAAGTTTTGGATGGAATTCATCCGCTTGACAATGGTACCGTGCCGCGACATCTCAACCGAGCCCTTGACTAAGTTGGAGGTGACGATAACCGGCAGCATTTCCGGCGTTAAGCCGACGGCCGTTGCAATGGCAAAGGTTAAAGCGGAAACCCAGTTGCCTTTAGTAAAGCCATTGATCAGCAAAACCAGCGGTGCCAAAACAGCGGTCATCGTAATCAACAGCTTGGAGATGTTCTTGATCCCAGTGTCAAAGGTCGTCTGCTTCATCTGGGTGCCGGCAATGTCTTGGGCTAACTTGCCAAAGACGGTGTCGCTGCCAGTGGCAAAGACGATGCCACGGCCGGAACCGGACACGATAGTCGTGCCCTCGTAGACGATGTTCGGGTAATCCAGATATGAGTCCAGTTCGTCTTCGTCTGGCGTCGCGCCCGCAATTTTTTCAACCGGCTTGGACTCCCCGTTTAAAGAAGCGGATGAGCAAAAGAGGTCTTTGCTTTCCAGCAGCCGCATGTCGGCGGGCACCATGTCGCCAGCGGACAAATTAATAACGTCACCGACTACGACTTGCTTAGTAGGCAGCTCCTGGTCTTTGCCATCGCGGCGAATGTTGGTGGTAACCGAGACCATGCCCAACAGGTCAGCGACGGCATTGGACGTCTTCACGCTCTGGATAAAACTAGTGAGACCTGAGATCAAAACCATGATCAGCATGATGATGACCGTACTCAGATCTTTTTGATCAGCCGGCACAAAGATGTAGTCGGTGAACAGCGAAATGGTGGCCAGGGTCAACAGCACCAGGGTGAAGGGCGTCAGGAACGCTTCAGCCAAAAAGTGCAGCTTATTGTTGTTATTGTTGTGCGCAATTTCGTTGGCCCCGTACTTTTCACGTGCCTGGGCAGCCTGGGTGCTGGTCAAGCCTTCGGTGCTCGTGTTGAACTGCTTGCACACCGTCTGCTTGTTTGCCAAAGCTACCTTTTGCACCAATTTGATGTTGGCTGGCGTTTGCTTTTTCCGTGTTTTTTTCAGGTTCAGCATTGCAAACTTCCTTTCTCAGCTAAGCACAGCAAACAAACAAAAAAGCCCTACTCTGATAAGCAGGACTTTCCTAGATCTAACCGAGGAATACTCGTCGTTCAGTTTTAACACTACGTGACGTAAGCACATGCTAGCTATCTGGTCGCCGCCTTAAGTCGACGACAACTATTTAACCCGTTGGCATCTCTAGATGTTTCCGGGCGATAGCTTGTGTTCACGTAGGAGTCTCACCTAACAGTTCATTTGCTCTTATTAACTTTTCATCAGACACTTTAAACGCTTAGCACCAGCTTGTCAAACTAATTATTTGCCCAGGGAAACATCAGTTGAGTAAACAAACTGGTTGCCACCAACACCGATGGTTGGCACGCCGTAGTTGTACCAGGTCTGGCCCTAATAAGTGGCCGTTTGAAAATAGCGCCAAGAGGTATTATTGGCTAAGGCCTTGCCCTTAATAGCCCCATGACCTGGTTCACGCCAAACGGCAATTGGTGTGTGGTAATTAACAGTGACCACGCCAGTTGTACTAGCAGCTTGAGCCGGTTTGGCCAAGGCGAACAGACCAGCGGCACACAAGCCAGCCATTAAAAGCTTGTTAAACTTAATTTCTGCTTCCTCCTTTTTTGCTAACTACCCACATTATAGCCCGTGGCAAGTAAAAAAAGATCAGCCGCCTTTGCAAGACAACTGATCTCATTAAAATCTTAGCTATTTACTTTGGCCAAACTTGCGGCGACGGCAGTACAAAAAGACCGCCGTTGCCACAAACGCGATCGCCAACGCCAGAGGCAGCTGCACCGCGTGCGGGCTCGTCATCTCCTGCAGCTGCTTTTTATCCAAGCTGTGCACATCCGGCGGGTAGCCAAAGTGCTGCTCCAGCAAGGTGCAGGCCGCAGCGATCACCTTCTGTAGCCCCGCGTTAAAAGTGGCATTCTTTTTGGACCTGAGCTTTTTTTCTTGGCTCACCACCAGATTTTGGCAGCGCGCCGGCGTTAAAGTCTTCTGCAAGCCAGTCCCGGCAAAAAGCTGGACATTGCGCTTTTGGCCACTCACGCCAACCAAAACCACTAAGTCATTTTTGCCAATGTGGTCCGGGCGGGTCAGGTGCAGCCCCCGCTTACTCGTCAAATAAACCTGCGGTCGTTGCTTGTTCTGGCGGTAGCTAAGGTCCTTGTCGTTGACCAAGGCCACCGTATTTGGTGAAAAGACGTTTGCTTGGTCCTTTACCCGGTTGGGGATGCCTGCCGTCAACCAGGCAAAAGCCAGCACAGCTAAGAAGCCGAAGAACTTTTTACTCATTTTTTCAAAAAGTCAAAGTAATTCAAACCAATGGCCGCTCTAACTTGCGCCAGAGTCTGGTTGGCCACTTCGTTAGCGCGCTTTGACCCGGCCAACAGCATCTCGTAGACAGCGTCCGTGTCCTTGGCAAATTCAGCGCGGCGCTCACGGATTGGCGCCAATTCTGCTTCCAGAACCTTGTTCAGGTAGCGCTTGATTTTGACGTCGCCTAGGCCACCCTTTTGGTACTGGGCTTTGAGCTCTGCCACCTTGTCCTTATCGGGGTCAAAGACGTCTAAGCAGGTGAAGACCGTGTTGCCCTCGATGTGACCTGGGTCGGACACCTTGATGTGGGTTGGGTCCGTGTACATCGACATGACCTTCTTTTGGACCGTCTTGGCATCGTCTGACAGGTAAATGCAGTTGCCTAGCGACTTGCTCATCTTGGCGTTGCCGTCTAGGCCTGGCAGGCGACCGGAGCCCTTCGGCGGGAAGACGCCCTCTGGTTCGACCAAAATGTCCGTGTGGTAGACGCGGTTAAAAGTCCGCACGATTTCGCGGGTCTGTTCCAGCATCGGCTCCTGGTCGTCACCGACTGGCACGACGGAAGCCTTAAAGGCCGTGATGTCAGCGGCTTGCGAAACTGGGTAGGCCAAAAAGCCAGCCGGAATCGACTCGTTGAAGTTCTTCTGGGCAATCTCGGACTTCACAGTCGGGTTGCGCTCCAAACGGGCAACCGTCACCAGGTCCATGTAGTAGCTGGTCAGTTCAAATAGAGCCGGGATCTGGGATTGCACGAAGATCGTGCTTTTGGCCGGATCCAGACCAACAGCCAAGTAGTCCAGCGCCACCTGGATCAGGCTGTTGCGGATTTTTTCGGGGTCGCGGGCGTTGTCGGCCAAAGCCTGCGTGTCCGCAATCATGATGAACGGCTCGTAGTTGCCGGCATTTTGCATCTTCACGCGGTTTTTCAAAGAGCCGATGTAGTGGCCGATGTGCAGCTTGCCGGTCGGCCGGTCACCGGTCAGTAAAATTTTCTTACTCATAGTTCTTTCCTCTGTGCAATTTTCTATACTTTTTTAGTGTAAACTAAACACGCAGCAAGTGCTAGTTTTGCGAAAGGACGAAGAAGCATGTGCAATCATTTTCAGCTGGCCCCCTTGGCGGAGACCAAAAAATACCTGCTCGACTTGGGCCTGCCCTTGCAAGAACCTACTTTTCAACAGACTGAACTGGAGATTTTTCCGCAAAGAACGGCGCCGGTCCTCTTGTACGCCGACGACAAATTGCAGCTGGTGCCGAAAAGCTGGGGCTTCCCGAGTCCCTACCGGCCCAAGCAAGTCATCTTCAACGCCCGCATCGAACGCTTTTACGAAAAACGACCGTCCATGTGGGATGATTCCTTTGCGCGCCTGCGCTGCCTCATCGTCGCCCAAGACTTTTTTGAAAAAAAAGACCAGCATACCTACCGCTTTGCCAGCCCCGATCCCTTGACGCTCATCGCCGGCATCTACCAAGACGACCACTTTGCCATGGTCACGACAAAGCCCAACGGGATCATGGCACCCATCCACGACCGCATGCCGCTGGTCATCGCGCCCAGTGAACTGCGCCGCTGGCTTTTTCAAAACTTCACCAGTTTAATTGACCGGAGTGCTTTTCCCTTAAAGCGAAGCATGGTACAATAAAGGGCACGCGGGTATAGTTTAATGGTAGAACGCTAGCTTCCCAAGCTGGAGATGCGGGTTCGATTCACGCTATCCGCTTTTTTTATGCAAAAAAATAAACCGCCTCTTTTTTCAAAGAGGTGGTTTTTTAGTTAAAACAAAACGATCTGCAAGATCCCGTTGAACATGGCCAAATATAACGGATAGGCGATGCTGTGGGTGTAGAGGTAAGACCAGGCAAAGAGCATCCCTAACAAAAAGTTGAAGGCCAGCACCGACAGCGAGCTTGAAAAGTTCAACAAAGTAAAAATCAGGCCTGAGCTGACCAGTGCCAAGAGGCCGCCGTTTTTATCGCGGAAAAAGTAATTGAAGAAAAAGCCGGTGGCAATGTATTGCTGAATGCCGGCGAGCAGGCAGCCCTTGCAGATAAGCAGCAGCCAGAAGAACGGCGCGTTTTCGTGGCCGTCATAGCTCAGCTGGAGCCAACCCAGATGCAGGTGGCCGTTGATCTTCATGTAGGCAATGCCTAAGCAAGCCAGCGTGAGCAGGATGGTGAGGGCAAAGGCCAGCCAAAAATGATCCAGCATGTGCAAGTCGTGGGAACGATCAAAATAAACTTGCTCGCGGTTAAAGCGCCGCAGCAAAAAATAAAAGACAAACAGCGCTAAAAGCAGGTAAAGGACCATGCCAAAAGCATTGCCGTGCCAAACGCCGGCAGCCAAGCTTTCCCAGCCGACCAGCAGCCAGTACAAGACTAGGTAAATGCAGTAGCGCACAATGTTGCCTTCGCGCGAAGCGGGCGTATTCATCAAACAGCACCTTCTTTTAAGCAAAACTACTGTTTGATTATACCAAAGGCTAGCAGAGGGTAACATGGTTAATCCCGGCCAAGGCGACATGCTCGCCCGCGATGACAATGCTGTCTGCCGTGTAACCTTCCACAAAGCCGCGGATAAAAGGCAATTCGTTGCCGGCCGCATCGACTTCCTTTTTCTGCACCTGGACGGCCCGGTGGTTGGCGAAAGCCGAAAGCAGGATTTCGCTGACCTCTTCCTCACTCATCTCCGTCAGCTTAGGATAGACGACCCGGTCGGCGGCGTCTTTTTTATTGATCTTTAAAGTGTGGTCGCTTAAAAAATAGCCGGCCCACTTTTTCATGCCCCGGTCGTGGTAATTTTTGAAAAAAGCGGTGACGCGGTCGTCAAAATCACTCATAGGCATTGCCACCGTTGTGGCCGCCAACAAGACCTGCGCGCTTGATGGCCGTCCCACCGGGCAGCAAACTGGAAGCTTTGACTAAACTGGTAAAGCCATAGCGCTGACGCACCGCATCCACGGTGTAATCAAAGCGGCGGTGCTTTAATTCTTCACCTGGGCTTTTAAAAATATTCAGCTGCTGGGCCACGTCAGGGCTTAAATCACCATAGGCCACGCCGACTTCCCGCACAGGCTGACCGCCCCAGTTCTTTTTAAGCAAGGCCAATAATTCAGCAATCCGTTCATCATTTAAACTAGTCGGCGTGACCCGTTGCCGGGCGACAAAGCCGTGCCGGCGGCTATCAGCGTGCAAGCTGTAGCCGATGTAGAGGCCAACCCGGCCGGCCCGCAGGCCATGCGCCCTAATCCGGGCGGCGGTCTGTTCGCCGATCTCGCGCACGACGATTGCTAGTTCAGAATAATGACAATAATCCCGCGTCAAGACTTGGGAGTTGGAGTAGCTTTTGTTTTTGGGAAAATACTTGTGGCTAATGATGCTGCGGTCCACACCCCAGCTCATGGCAAATAGCTGCTCGCCGATCACCCCAAACTCACGCTTTAAGATGGCCGGGTCGCTGTGCGCCAACTCGTACATATTGTTGATGCCTAGCCGTCTTAGCCGGGCAGCGATGTGTTTATTGATGCCCCAGACGTCTTCCAATTTTTTGACCCGCCAGATGGTGTCGGGCACATCAATATAGTGCCAAAAGGCAATCATCGAGCGCCGGTGTTTGGCCGATAGGTCCATCGCCAGCTTGGCCAGCAGCGGGTTTTCGCCGATCCCGCAGGTCGTGTACAGGCCCAAGGTCTGCCGGATGTCTTTTTGAATGCGCCGGGCCACTAAATATGGATCGTTACCAAATAAGCGCCAGGACTTAGTCATGTCCAGCATGGCCTCGTCGATCGAGTAGACGTGAATGTCTTCGCGCGCCGCGTACTTTTCAAAAATCTGCAGCACCTGTAGCGAGCGCTTGATGTACAGATTCATGTGCGGCTGCACGAGCATCAGATCCGGCCGCTTATTTTTTGGCGGCAGTTGTCGGCCCCGCATGACATTGGTCAAACCATACTTAGCCTTGGCTTTTGGCGAAGCCGCCATGATGAGCCCGGCCCCAAAAGTCGAGTGCTCGGGCCGCGACATAACGGCCAGGACAGCCTTCATGGGGTTTAAGCCCAGCCGCAGCGCCTCGCAGGAAGCATAAAAAGATTTGTTATCGATCATGAAGACCAGCCGGTGCGGTTCATAGCGATAGTCATACATTTTATTACCTCCTTTGCCTTTTATTATACGAACTTATGTTCGCATTAGCAATATAAAAAAGAAGAGCACAGCTGCTCTCCTCACTTTATTTTTATTCAACTTTTAAGATTTTCACCGCATAAGACCCAGCGGGTGCCGTCACCGTGACGGTTGTCCCCGCCTTTTGCTTCATGATGGCCTTACCGAGCGGCGAGTCAAAAGCCAGCTTGCCTTGAGCCAAGTCGGCTTCCATGCGGCCAACCACTTGGTAGCGCTCGGGTTCTTCGTCGTCGCTGAACTCTAATTCGACGCTGGTACCCAAATCGACCACACCCTCAGTTTTCGGTTCAATGATCTGGGCGTATTTTAACTGCTTATTCAAATAGCACAGGCGGCTTTGCAAGTGGCCCAGTTCACGCTTAGCAGTCGTGTACTCGGTGTTTTCTGACAGGTCGCCTAAGCTGCGGGCTTCCTGTAATAGTTTGATGCGGCGCGGCCGGTCTTTTTTCAAGGCCGCGATCTCATCTTTGATCTGTTGGTAGCCGGCCGGGGTCATTTTCTGAAAATAAACCATTATTGCACAGCGCTCTTCGTGCCATCAAAGTTCAAGTAGTACAGCTGCCCATTAACCACTTGGTAGTGGGCGACTGCTGGGGCAACGTTTGGATCGGCATTTTCAGCCTTCATGTGGGCGGAATTGTGGTTTTCACTCACCGTGATCACGCCGTTGGTTTCTGAAAACAGGAAGTCACTTTGGTTAAAATTGCTTGGGTAGCCTAAACGTTGCACCACGTCTTTGGCAATCTTGGCGTTCAAGCTGTCCGCCTCACTGCTCTTGTTGTCCTGTCCTTGCCCATTTGGCTGACTATTGTTTTGATCAGCTGACTTAGCAGCAGCCTTATCTTGGTTATTGTCATCATTTTGCTGCTTGTCTTTTTGCTGGTTCGTTTTGCCAGTCTTATTTTGGCCGACTTCTTTATAGTGCTTGCTAGTTCTGCTGCTGCGCGCTTGCGCGGTCTTCACGCTCTCACCGCTTTTAGCACTACTGCAGCCCGCTGCCAGTAAGGCAACAGCAGCTAAAGCTAAACCTGCGAAAATTTTTTTATTCTTCATAAAAACCATCCTTAAATACATGTGTCTACACTCGTATTTTACCACCTTGTCTTTTTTTAGAAAAATACAGGGCATATAATAGTAATGAATGTTTTATGAAAAAGGAGTTTGCTAATGTCACATCAACTGAGCCTGCAAGAAATCGCTGATTTCTCCGCAGATTTTAATGCTAACAAGCAAAATGCCGTAGTTGCGCGGGCCGCGCAAAGAAGCGGCGTCTTAGAGGCTTCTTTCAACGACCGCGTTGCCGGCCACTTGAACCAAGTCTTCTCAACCGAGCTGCCGACCGAAAATGTCACCAACCAACGCCACTCCGGGCGCTGCTGGCTGTTTGCCACTTTGAACATCCTGCGCCACAACTTCGGCAAGAAGTACAACGCTAAGAACTTTACCCTGTCGCAAGCCTACAACTTCTTCTGGGACAAGATCGAACGTGCCAACATCTTCTACGACATGATCATCAAGTCAGCTGACAAGCCGTTAGACGACCGGGGCGTGCGCGCCCTACTCGACGACGCCGGCGGCGACGGTGGGCAATGGCACATGGCCATTTCCCTGGTTGAAAAATACGGCGTGGTGCCAAGCTATGCCATGCCGGAAACCTTTAACACCAACGACACGACTGGTTTTGCTGGTGCTTTGGGTCGCAAGCTGAAAAAGGACGCTTTGGTTTTACGTAAGCTCGCCCAATATGGCAAAAAGGACGAGCTGGCAAAAACGCGCAAGCGCTTCTTAAACGAAGTCTACCGCATGACGGCCATTGCTGTCGGTGAACCACCAAAACACTTCGACTTGGAATACAGAGACGACAAGAAAGGCTACCACTTAGACAAAGACTTGACGCCGCTGGAGTTTTACCACAAGTACTTTGACGTCGACCTCAGCGACTACGTTGTGCTGACCAACGCGCCAGACCACGAGTACAACAAGCTCTACGCCATGCCGTTTGAAGACAACGTTGCGGGTGCTTACCCAATCAAGCTTTTAAACGTGCCGATGGAATACTTGACCCACGCCGCTGTCGCGCAATTAAAAGATGGCGAAGGCGTTTGGTTCGGCAACGACGTAACCCGGCAAATGGACCGCAAGACCGGCTACCTGGACTTGAACCTGTACAAAATGGACGACTTATTTGGTATTGACACCCATCTTTCTAAGAAAGAGCGCCTAGAAACTGGGGTCGGTGTTGTCTCCCACGCCATGACTCTGGTTGGTGTTGACGAAGACAAAGGCCACATCCGCAAGTGGAAGGTCGAAAACTCTTGGGGTGACAAGTCCGGTGCCAAAGGCTTCTTCACGATGAGCCACGACTGGTTCAACGAATTTGTCTATGAAGTCGTTGTCCACAAAAAGTATTTGACGCCTGAACAGGTTAAACTGGCAGAAGGCCCCGCTGAAGAACTAAAGCCTTGGGACTCACTGCGTTAGTTATTATTGTCAAAAAGACAAAATCAAAATTAAGACAAACAAAAAAGGCATCCCCTCACGGGGTGCCTTTTTTGCACAGGTCGAAAATCAATGA
>JAXGWL010000013.1:0-10491 GCA_040773345.1 Lactobacillus sp.
CCAGGACGCCAGCCTCCGCCAAATAGGAGGTCAGACTGACGGGCTTTGTGAGCAAAAAGTCGATCAAAAAAGCGTAATCTTGCGGCAAGTGACCTGCCTGCAGCTGGTCCAAACTGTCTGCATAACGTTGAGCCGCGGTCGGTGTCTTTTTCAAGGCAGCACTTAAACGCTGCCCCGCCGCAAGCAGCTGCTCTTTAGAAAAGACACGATCCTGGGCAGCCCCTAGGCGCAGCTGTTTTAGGTAGTCACCGCTGCGCTGTGTGCTTGGCTCAAATTCTTTGACCGTATCGACGGTATCACCAAAGAATTCGATCCGGACGGGCTTTTCGCGGGCCACAGGGTAGACATCCAAGATATCGCCCCGCTGGGCAAATTCGCCAGGCCGAGCCACGATGTTTTCACGTCGGTAGCCTAAAGCCAGCAGCTTTTCGGGCAGCTCTGCCAGTGGCAAGTCCTCATCTTGTTTAAAAGTCAGCCCACCCTGGTTGAAGCTGCTGGCCGGCACTAATTTGTACTGTAAGCCCTGCGTCGTCGTCACAACCACACCTTTGCCGGCGGCTAGCAACTGCAAAGCCGCCAGGCGCTGGCTCAACTCGTCGGCAGAAGCAAAAGAGGCCTGGGTTGAAATCGTCGGGTCGACCGGGAACATCTGCACTAAGTCGTCACCCAACAGGTTGGTCAAAGCAGCGTAAACATTTTGGGCCTTATTCTCATTGGCTTCGACTAAAATTAAAGGTTTATTAAAATGATTAGTCAAAAAAGCGACCAACAAATTGAGCACGCCTGCGCTCACACCTGTCAGCAGATAGTTGTTGTTCTTTTTTAATGCGTTTAAAAAATCAGTCAGTTGCTTGTCCTGACTGATCAATTCTTCAAAGTTCATTTGTTAGTTGTACTTATTCATCAAATATTGGGCATCATGGCCACTGACAAAGTCGGCAATTGCCTGGCTTGCTTGGTCAAAGGCTTGGTCCATCAGCTTTTGCTGCTGGTCATCAAAAGGCGTCAGCACCCAAGAGACCACAGTCGTTTTACGCGGATGGCGGATGCCGATTTTCAGGCGGTTGAAATCGCTTCTGCCCAGGCAGGCGATGATGCTGCGAATACCGTTGTGACCACCCGACTTGCCACCAGCCCGCACACGCAATTTAGCTAGGGACAAATCCATGTCGTCGTGGACAATCAAGATGTCGGCCGGGGCAATCTTAAAGAACTTGGCCAGCTGCGCTACGCAGCGGCCTGAGTCGTTCATGTAGGTCTGTGGTTCCACGTAAATCGTGTCGCCATCCTTGACCCAGAGACCTTCAAATTTGTTTTTATTCAACGTCAAATTTTTAGCTTTGAGATAATGATCCAACGCCATAAAACCAGTATTGTGTTTCGTACGGTCGTATTTTGCACCTGGATTGCCCAAGCCAGCGATTAATTTCATGCCCTTCTCCTTCTTTTTTACGTTAAAAAATTATAGCACAGATAAAATGACTACTTTATCATCAGCTTTTGCAAACAAGATCTTTTTTATTTTTCCAAAAATTGTTAAAATAGCATTAAAAAAGAAACTTGGAGGATTGACTATGCTAATTAAACCTTTAGTCCTTAAAAAGGAATTCTTGACTACAGTCAACGAAAAAGCAACTCTGGCGGAGGCATTGAAGATCCTGGAAGATTCAGGCTACCGTTGTGTGCCAATCTTAGACGACACCGGTACCATTTTCCGGGGCAACATCTACAAGATGCACATTTACCGCCATAAGTCCCAGGGCGGCGACATGGATTTGCCTGTCACTTACCTGTTGAAGAATGCAACCAAAACGATCAAGGTCAACTCACCGTTCTACCGCGTCTTCTTCAACATCAAGGACTTGCCTTACATCGCTGTGCTTGATGAAGACAACAAGTTTTACGGAATCTTGACGCACGCTAGTCTTTTGCGTATGTTGTCCAACGCTTGGAACATCAACGATGGCTCTTACGTCCTCACTGTTTTAAGCGACAACAAGCGGGGCAACTTGACGAAAATTTGCAAGGCTATTTACAAATTCTCCAACCTGGCCGGCTGTCTGACTTTGGATGTCGGCAAGGGCGAATTTGTGCGCCGGACCTTGTTCACCCTGCCAACTGGTGTCTCCAAGACAACCATGGAAAACATCGTCAGCCGCATCCAGCGCAAAGGCTTTGTTGTGGCCGAAGTGGAAGACCTGCAAGCAGGCGTGACCTTGATGAGCGACGAAAACCCAGGCAAGTTTTTAGAGTAAGGCCATCAGAATAAAAAAGCATTAAAAAAGACAGCTTTTAGAAGCTGTCTTTTTTAATGCTTAAAATTTAGCCGGCAGGTAAACGCGCGGCAGGCGGTCACTGAGCAAGCACGCGATTTCGTAGTGAATCGTGTTGGCCTGGTCAGCGACTTTTTTAATGCTGTTTGGTGCTTGGGCATCTGCTGCGATCAGTTCCACCTTGGTGCCAACTGGGTAACGCTTGGGCATTCCCACCATGAACTGGTCCATGCAGACACGGCCAACGATTGGACAATAGTCGGCGCCAACTTTGACCTTAAAGCCCTGCATGCTGCGCTGCCAGCCGTCGGCGTAGCCCACGGGCACAGTGCCAATCCAGTGATCACCATCGGCTTTGTAAGTCGCGCCATAACCGACACCCATGCCTTGGTGAACTTGTTTGACAAAGCTCAATTCCGACACAAAAGACAGAGCCGGCTTTAAAGCAATCTCTGACTTGAGATCTTTAGTAGTTGGCGTACTTGATGGGTTTAAGCCATAGATGCCAATGCCAAAACGCACGATATCGGTTTTGACCTGGCGGCCAAAAATGCTGGCCGCGGTGTTGTCGCAGTGAATAAAACGGGGCTTAATTTTGAGCAGACTCTTCATGTGGTCAAAGCGCTTGACTTGGTAGTCAAAGTAAGTGGGGTCAGCACTATCGGCCGTGGCAAAGTGGGTAAACATCCCTTCGACGCCAAAAGACTGGTTGTCCTTTAAAAAGTCATTGGCGGCTAAAAATTCGCCATCTTCACTAAAACCAATCCGGCCCATGCCCGAGTCGATGCCGAGGTGAATCTTCAAGAGCTTAGCAGCTGCCTGCAGCAATTTTTGTGCTGCCTGCAGCCAGGCCAGGTCGCCCACTGTTAAGGAAATATCAAAACTGGCGGCCAGCACTGCCTTGTCTGCAGGCGTAATGCCTAAGACTAAAATTGGACAGGTCAGCTGCGCTTCACGCAGCTGAATGGCTTCATCCAGAGTGGCGACACACAAGCCCTTTGCACCGGTACGCAAGGCAACTTTCGCAACTGCCACCGCACCATGCCCATAGCCGTTAGCCTTGACCACGGCCCACATTTGGCTGTGAGGGTCCATGTGCTTCAACTCATTGGCAATATTTTGGTGAATCGCCTCCAGGTCGACCACCAAGTTTGCCGGCCGATTAACTGCAGGAACCATTTTTAATCCTCTATTCTTCAAAAATTACGACCACAACCGTGTAATCGTGCTCATCACTGATCGAGGCCAACACGTGACCTGAAAACTTGGGTGACGTTGTCACTGGCTTGCCTAAGGGATCAGGCAGGGCTTCAACATCTTGCCAAGACAGGTACTTGCCGATCCCGGTGCCCAGTGCCTTCGAAAAAGCTTCTTTGACGCCAAAACGACTGGCTAAAAACTGGACGCGGCCCTTGCCGCTTTTTGCTCTATAAAGTGCCAACTCCTTGGGCGTCAACACCCGTTCAGCAAAACGGTCGCCCTTAGCGACAATCTGCCGGACTCGCGGGAGGTAAACCAGGTCAGTGCCAATGCCTTTAATCATTTCCGCTTGCGCCTTCTTTGTGCTCGTCTAGGCGGACGTTTGTAGTGACGCCTATTATTAAGTTTGTGTTTATGGCTGCGCCAAGGCCGGGCCGCCTTCTTGGACAGCGGCCTTTGTGGTGAAATGTGCACAGCCACTTGGCTGGCGTCTTTGGACATTACTTTGACCAAAGCCGCCGCTAAATCTAGTGCCGAGTAATCCTCAAGAAGCGAGCTGGCGGCTTGCATATATTTAGATAGGTCTGAACCTACCAAAGCGCTGATTGCCTTTTGCTCAGCTGCTAACTGGCCTTGGAAGGCCCGCCGACTGGAAGGTGGCTGCAAAGGTTTCATTTTCTTTTTGGTCAAGTGCTCAATCGTGCTCAGATAGCCAGTTTCATCAGCCGTCACAAAGGTAACCGATAAACCGTCCTTGCCGGCGCGGCCGGTCCGACCAATGCGGTGAACATAAGAGTCAGGATCTTGGGGCATGTCAAAATTATAGACATGCGTCACGCCGCTGATGTCTAAGCCGCGAGCGGCTACGTCGGTCGCCACCAGGATATCGATCTTGCCCGCCCGAAAGCTGCGCAGCACCTGCAGCCGCCGTTTTTGCGTTAAGTCGCCATGAATACCAGCTGCGTTGTAGCCGCGTGCTAATAAGCCCCGGTTGACCTCGTCGACCCTTTTTTTCGTACGGACAAAGACCAAAGCTAAATCTGGACTTTGTACGTCCAGCAGCCGGCAGAGCAGGTCGAATTTTTCTTCGTCCCGGCAACGCACAAAGTACTGGTCGATTAAGTCGGCCGTCAGATTCTTGCTCTTAATTTTGACGATGGCCGGCTCCTTCATGAAGCGCTCACCGATCTTTAAAATTGGCTGTGGCACCGTGGCCGAAAACAGCAAGGTCTGGTGGTCTTTTTTGACAAAGTTCAGAATTGCTTCGATATCTTGGATGAAGCCCATGTCGAGCATTTCGTCGGCCTCATCCAGCACAACAGTCTGCACTTGGTCGAGTTTGACCGTCTTGCGTTTCAGGTGGTCAATTACACGACCCGGTGTCCCCACCAAGATCTCAGTAGGCTGCTTTAAGGCCTTGATCTGACGGGCAATATTAGCGCCGCCGTAGACCACTTGCACGCGGGCTTTTTCATCGCAGCCTAACCGGAACAATTCTTCCTGGGTCTGGATCGCCAATTCCCGCGTCGGCTCAATGACTAAGGCTTGAATGTGGTGATTGTTCAAATCCAAGCGCTGCAAAAGCGGCAGCCCGAAAGCTGCCGTCTTGCCTGTACCTGTTTGTGCCTGGCCGATAACGTCTTTGCCTTGCAAAACCAGCGGAATGGTCTGCGCCTGAATCGGCGTTGCCTCTTCAAAGCCGGCCCGCCGAATCGCCTTGAGCAAAGCAGGATTTAAGTTTAATTCAGTAAATTTCAAATTCTTCCCCCTATACCAGCTGTGCTAGTACTTTTTCCAAATGCATGCCGTGGGAGCCCTTTAAAAGAACCAAGTCGTGATCTTTTAAGTCAGCTGCCAGGTCAGCAATTAAAGTGGCCATGTCGTCTTTAGCATAGTAGTGCAGATGCTGGGCATCATACTTACCGGCTAAAGCGTCAGCCAGATTCTTCATTTCAGTGCCAAAGAGGTAAACTTCGGACACCTTCTGCGGGTCTAAGACACTCGCCAGACTAGCATGCAACTCTGGGCCTTTTTCACCAAGTTCCAGCATGTCACCTAAAACCACAATGTGGCGCCCGCCATGGGTGGCCCGGGCGTGCGCAAAGCTAGTGATCACAGCCTTGGCAGCGGTTGGGTTGGAATTATAGACATCATCCATAATGTCGGCTCCCTGATGACCGTGCACCCACTCCATCCGGTTAGCTGTTGGCGTGAAGTCAGCCAGGGCCTGGGCGATTTGTTTATTGCTTTCGCCAAAACGGTGGCCCACGCTGATGGCAGCCAAGGCGTCAGAGACGTTGTGCTTGCCGATCATCGGAATACGGAACTTTTGGTCGGAGTCGTTAATAAAGAAAGTAGCGTGGTGCTTATATGATGAAAAACTAGTGGCGTAGACATCGTCGCTTTCGCTAAAGCCAAAAGTAGCCTTGGCTTGTTTAACTTTCAGCGCCCGCCCTTGCAGCAGCGGTTCGTCACCGTTAAAAATGAATTCGCCATCCTCTTTTAAGAAGTCCGTAATTTCCATCTTGGAGTCGGCGATCTTAGCCCGCGTACCGAAGAATTCAATGTGGGCCTCACCGATCATGGTGATGACGGTGACATCCGGCTTAACCAGCTCACTTAAGTGGTGCAGCTGGCCGGCGCGGTCCATGCCCATCTCCAAAACCAGGATTTCGGTCGACGGCTTCATTGACAAAATAGTGTAAGGGACCCCGATTTGGTTATTAAAGTTAGCCTGGGTCTTGTAGACGTTAAAACGCTTAGCAAGCACTGCAGCGACCATATCTTTGGTCGTGGTTTTGCCATTAGAACCGGTAATTGCCACAACAGTTGGGTTGACTTTATTTAAGTAGTACTGTGCCAAACGCTGGAAAGCAGCCAGCGGATCATCGACTAGAACCAGTGGCAAATCCTTTGGCGCGCCTTCATGGCCCTTTTGCCAGAGAGCAGCAGCCGCACCATGGTCGATCGCTGATTGGATAAAGTCGTGCCCGTCGCGTTCACCTTTCAGCGGAATAAACAAACCGCCCTCTTTAATTGAACGCGAGTCGAAATCGACAGAGGTAATTACTGCTTCTTTTTCATTCAAAACGTCGGCAGACAATGCTTGGGCAATTTCTGCTAATTGCATCTTCATATAGTTATTACTCCTATGCCTCAAGCTAATAACTGGTATTATACTGAATAATAACCTTGCTTTAAAGCTAAATCAGCCCGACAAAAAAGGCAGCCCACGCGGCGGACTGCCATTGCAACAAGCTGATTACTTGTTGGAAAGACCGTACTTTTTGTTGAATTTTTCGATCTGGCCGTCTGCTTGTGCAAACTTTTGCTTGCCAGTGTAGAACGGGTGTGAAGCAGAAGAAGCTTCAACTCTGACCAGTGGGTAAGTCTTGCCTTCGTAGTCAGTGGTCTCTTTGGAAGTTACAGTTGAACCGGCCAAGAATTTGGCACCGGTAGCTGAGTCCATGAAAACAACTTGTTGATACTTTGGATGAATACCTTTTTGCATGCTTTAAATCTCCTTTGCCATAGCCAATCTCTCAGGCCATAGATTTCATTCGACTTGGTTATCATAGCACCCTTGGCCTTTTTTAGCAATAACTATTCTAGGTGCGCAAACTGACTGTTGTAGAGCTTGGTGTAAAAACCGTTAGCCGCCATCAAAGAATTATGCGTGCCCCGTTCGATAATTTGACCGTCTTTCATGACAATGATGACGTCAGCCTGCCGAATCGTCGACAAACGGTGAGCAACGACAAACGAAGTTCGCCCTTCCATCAGCTTGTCAAAGGCGTCCTGAATGAGCAGCTCGGTCCGCGTGTCAATGCTGGAAGTAGCCTCGTCCAAAATCAACATTGGCGGCAAGGCCAACATGACCCGGGTAATACAGAGCAGCTGGCGCTGCCCCTGACTCAATGAGTCGTTAGTCAATGGCGTGTCTAAGCCCTTAGCCAATTTTCTAATAAAGTCCCAGCTGCGAGCCCACTTGCAGGCAGCAATAATTTCGTCGTCGGTGGCGTCCTCTTTGCCCATCAGCAGGTTTTCGCGGACCGTGGCATCTTTAATCCAGGTGTCCTGTAGGACCATGCCGTAGTTTTTACGCAGGGAGTGGCGGCTGACCTGATCAATCTGTTGGCCATCGACTTTAATTTCACCCTTGTCTGGGTCGTAAAAGCGCATGAGCAGGTTGATCATAGTGGTCTTCCCACAGCCAGTCGGCCCGACCAAAGCGATTCTTTGACCTGGCTTGACCTGCAGATCAAAGTCTTGGATCAGCTTCTTATTTTTCACATAAGAAAAGTCGACGTGGTTTAAAGCTACCCTGCCTTGGGCTTGGCCCATGTCTGGCAGGGTCGCAATTTTTCGCTCAGCAAAAGACTTAAGGGCCTCTTTTTGCGCAGGCACTGGCACAGCTGCCGGTTCTGGGTCGGCCTCAATCAAGGCAAAGATCCGAGAAGCACAAGCTAACGCATTCTGCAATTCGGTAACGACAGAACTGATGTCGTTAAACGGTTTCATGTACTGGTTGGCATAGTTTAACAGGACGCTCAAACCGCCAACAGTCAAACTACTCAGTAAGATGGCCCAGGAGCCGGCCAAGGCGACCAATGCATAAATCACAGCATTGACAAAGCGCGTCGACGGGTTCGTGATGCTGGAGTAAAAAATTGCACGCTGGCTGTATTTTTGCAGCTCTTCGTTTTCTTTTCGAAAGTTGCGGCTAGCCTTCTTCTCATAGCCAAAGGCTTTGACCACGCGGGCACCGCCGACCATTTCTTCAATGAGGCCAGTCAGCTGTCCCCGCGTTTGGGTCTGCTTGTTGAACATCTGGTAAGAGTGGTTAGCGATAAAACGTGCCACGAAAAAGCTGAGTGGTGTTAAGACCACGACCAGCAGGGAAATCTGCCAGTTCACCGAGAACATGAAGATCAAGGTCGCAATGATGGTTACCACGCCTGAAAACAGTTGGGTGAAGCCTAACAGCAGGCCGTCGGACAGCTGGTCGGTGTCCGTTATTACCCGGGAAACAATGTCCCCGTTGGAGTGACTATCCAAATAGCCAACGGGCAGCAGCTGGATTTGGCGAATCGCCTTACTGCGGATGTCGCGAATGATACGGAAAGTCATCTGGTTGTTGAGCAAGTTCATGAGCCAGGTGGCCCCAGCCGCTAACAAGATCAGCAGCAAAATTTGCCCTAGGTAGTGACTGACCAGCGCAAACTTGACACGGTGGGCGGCAATGATGCCATCGATAGCGCGTCCAAATAGGAGGGGCACATAAAGCTGCAAGGCCGCAGAAATGGCGGCTAAGATCGTCGACAAAATCAATAAGAATTTGTAACCGCCGATGACGCGCATGACCTTGCGCAGCGCAGACATGTTGCTGCTGCGGTCACCAGCCATCAGCACTTGGTTATTGCTTTGCTCAGCCATTAGTCGGCCTCCTTTGCTGGTCTTTTTTCAGGGAACTGTGAATAGAAGATTTCCTGATAGATTGGACAGGTCTGCATCAAGTCGTCGTGTTTGCCGATGCCGGCCACTGCGCCGTTGTCTAGCACGATAATTTGATCCGAGCGCATGATAGACGCTGCCCGTTGGGAAACGATAAAAGTTGTCTTTTTGAGCCTTGCTAAGGCCTGGCGCAAAGCCGCATCCGTGGCAAAATCCAAGGCTGAGGCACTGTCGTCCAAAATTAAGAACTCGGGCTTTTTAGCCAGAGCACGGGCAATCGTCAACCGCTGTTTTTGACCGCCCGAGAGGTTTTCACCATTTTGTTCAATGGCAAAGTCGAGCTGGCCCTCCTTTTTCTCAACCACATCCGCGACCTGGGCTTGGCGCAGGGCTGCCCAAATGTCCTCGTCGCTGGCCTTGTCATTGCCCCAGCGCATGTTTTCACGCACGCTGCCGGCAAAGAGTTGGGCTTTTTGTGGCACAACGCCAAATTTTTTAATTAATTGGCCCTTAGGGTAGTCCTTAACGTCGACACCGTCGATCAAGACTTGCCCCTTCGTGGCATCGTAAAAGCGCGGCAGCAAGTTGACCAAGGTCGACTTGCCGGCGCCAGTCCCGCCGATGATACCGATGGTCTGGCCAGACTGAGCTTTAAAATTGACGCCGGTTAAAGCTGGTGCCCCACCACCTGGGTAGGAGAATTCTACGTTTTGCATGGCAACTTCGCCAGTAGTATTTGTTGTCACATTCGTCTCAGCCTGCGAGTAATCCAAGCCCGCTGGCAAGGCTAGCAGGTGTTTTAGCCGCTGACCACAAGCAATGGAGCGGTTAATCGTGATGATCAGGGAAGCCAGCTTGATCAATTCGATGATCATCTGAGCCATATAGTTGTACAGAGCCACGACTTGCCCTTGTTGCAGAGCCCCGATGTTGACCTGCAAGGCCCCCTGCTGGATTAAGATGATGGTGGCAATGTTAATCATGGCGTAGGTCAACGGGTTTAAGGCTGCCGATAACCGACCGACCACGATGTTTAAGTGCGTCAACGCGTCGTTTTTGGCGTCAAAATCACGCACTTCAGCACTTTCCTTGCGAAAAGCCCGAATCACACGCACCCCGGCCAGATTTTCGGTCGTCTCCTGGGTCACCGCATCCAAACGATATTGAACTTTTCTAAATAAAGGAATCGAAGCCAGCATGATGCCAAAGACGACCAAAAGCAGCAACGGAATGGCTACCACGAAGACCAGTGCACAGCGGAAGTTGATCGTAAAGGCCAAAACCATCGAGCCAAAGACGACAAAAGGCGACCGCAAAAGCAAACGCAGGGCCAAGTTCAAGCCCGTCTGCACTTCGTTGACGTCACTCGTCAAACGGGTAATTAAAGTACTGGAGCCAATGTTATCTAGTTGGGCATAAGACATCTGCTCGATGTGGTCAAAGCTAGCCTGCCGCACTTGGGTAGCACAACCGACACTGGCTTTAGCCGCAAAGTACTGTGCCACGATACTGGCCCCTAGGCCCAGCAGGGCTAAGCCAAGCAAGACCAAGGTCTCGCGGCCAA
>JAXGWL010000014.1:0-10304 GCA_040773345.1 Lactobacillus sp.
TAATGTTCGTATCAGTAAAGGAGAGAGCAAAATGAAACTTGCATTTTTACATACTAGTGACATCCATGGCTACATTATGCCAACTGATTACCAAAAAAAGGGTGATTACACTGCTCCGTTTAGTCTGAGCAGAGCAAGCACCTTGATTCAAAAGGAGCGGGAGAAGTTTGGCGCCGACAACGTTGTTGTGACTGACGCTGGTGACCTGCTGCAAGGCGCACCACTGGCTACCTACACAAGCAAACAAGACTACGCTAGCGGAATTGCCCGTTATACCGAAGCTTTCAACAAGGTTGGTTACGATGCCAGAGTCTTGGGAAACCACGACTTTGATTACGGTCTAGACTACTTGACTTACTACATCGACCATACTAAGGCCCCGATGTTAAACGACAACGTCTTGGACGCAGCAACTAACGAACCATTTGCTGGCCGCCAATACACGATCGTCGAGAAAGCGGGTCTTAAGATTGGGATCGTTGGTGTTTGCACCCAATACGTGCCACACTGGCAAAATGCGGAACACATCAAGGGCTTGAAGTTCATCTGCGCCTTTGATGGCATCAAGCCGTTAGTTAAAGAACTGCGGCCAAAAGTTGACGTACTGGCTGTGGTTTATCACGGCGGTTTTGAAAGCGATCCAGCCACTGGCAAAGCAACTCAACCGCACAATGGTGAAAACGAAGGCTACAAGATTTTGTCAGAACTGCCAGAGGTTGACGTCATCTTGGCTGGTCACCAACACAACAGAGCAGCGCTGGTTGCTAAGAACACGCCAATTGTCCAGCCAGGCTACCGTGGTGACTGTATCGGCGAGGTTGTCTTAGATATTGAAAAAGACGCTAATGGTAAGGCAGTGATTAAGAACGCTACTGCCCAACTGGTCGACACTAAAGACAGCGAGCCGGACCAAAAGGTCATCGCCGAAGTAGAGGACTTGGATGCTAAGACCCAAGTTTGGCTTGATAAGCCAATTGCCCACATGTCTGCAGCTGCCCCAATTGAACACCCATTGCAAGATCGGTTGACTGGTGCACCATTTATTAACTTGATCGAGCAGATGGAATTATGGTTCTCACATGCTGACGTTGCAGCTACTGCCATTATGACTGACGCAGCGCACGGCTTCACCCAGGATGTCACCATGCGGCAAGTTCTGTTGAACTACCCGTTCTCTAACCAACTTTGTGTAGTTAAAGTTACTGGCAAAGAGCTGCGTGAAATTATGGAACACGCTGCGACCTATGTGGAAAAAGATGCCAACGGCAAGGTCAAGTTTAAGGACAAGTATGTCACCCCACAGAACATGCTCTTTAACTTTGACCTGTTCTACCCAATCCACTACGAGGTAGATGTTTCTAAGCCAGAGGGCGAGCGTATTGCCAAACTTGAGTTAAACGGCAAGCCACTTGACGAAAACAAGACATATCGTCTGGCTGTCAACAACTACCGGGCTAACGGTGGTGGCTTCTACCCAGTTTACAGCATGGACAAGATTGAGAGCACTTCCGACCAAGACTATGTTCAAATGTTTGGTACTTTCCTGTCCCAAAAGGATATTCAGGTTGACACCCAACACAACTACAAGTTCTACTAATCTTGGGTTTAAAAAAGAACGAACCGCGTTTGCGGTCCGTTCCTTTTTTGTGCACAAAAAAAGCTTCCCCAAAAAGGGAAGCGACGCTTAAAGCCTAATTTAAAGTTTTGAAAACTTGCTTTTATCTTTGACGCTACGCGCGGTGATTGTCGGAATAATCAGGGCATAGAAGAAGCCGAAGATTGCACCGATAATTGCTGATTGCGTGAGGTTGAAACTCATTTGCGTTAAAGAAGAGGCAATAAAACCAATGATTAGGCAATAGATCGTTGACCACACCATGGTGATAATAAAGCGCATGATCGTTCTCATAAAACCCCTTCTTTCTGTCTGAATTTTAGCACAAAGCAAATTTGGATTGCAAACCCTAGTGGTACACTTTGTTATACTAATTAAGTAGAAGGGAGGGTCCAGATGCAGATTGCCGCTTTGCAAAATATCAGTTGTTATAGCTTGCTAGAAAGCCCCACGCAACCAGCTGATTTGGTGCAAACCGCCAAAAAACAGGGTTACGGCGCTGTTGCTTTGACCGATCTCAATGTCAGCTATGGTTTGGTTGCTTTTTATCAGTTGGCTAAGCAGGCTGGCATCAAGCCCATTTTAGGCATGCAGCTGCGGATGCGGGGACTCGTTGACCCGAGCCAAAATTATGATCTCATCTTGTTGGCCAAAGACGAAAACGGTTACCAAAATCTGTTGCGGCTGACCAGCAAATTCAACTTGTTGACGGACAATGGCGCGACCCCTGAAAAGGTCAGTTGGGCAGAGTTGGCCCCTTACTTGCAGCATTTAGTAGTTATTGAACCAGCCAATGATCGTTCTGAGTTGAAAAGTCTTTTTTACAAGCAAACCGACCTCGGAGCGCAGTTTGTGGGACGGCTGACCCAGCTGCTGGGGCAGGAGACCGATTTTTACTTGGGCATCTACGCGGCGCCAGACGAGAAGGACTACGTGGCCTATTGTCGGACCTTAGGGCCTGCTTTGGCGGCAGTGGAAGATGTCCGCTATTTGCAGCAGACAGACCAGTTCTTGCGCAAGACCATGTTGGCCATTAAGACTGGTGAAACAATAGCAGAGCCTGAGTTGTTAAGCCAACAAGAAGGCTCACATTGGCTAAAAACGGCCACTGATTTGGAGCAGCGTTGCCAGCAGTTGGACTGCAGCGAGGCGGCAAAGAATACAGCCAAAATCGCGCAGGCTTGCACTTTGCAGCTTGAATTAAACGGCCCGGAGTTGCCTGTTTTCAAACAGGATCAGTTTAAAACTTCCCAAGAAGCCTTGCGGCACTTGGCGCAAGCTGGTCTGGCCCAACGTTTTGCGGGCCAAGCGATTCCTAAGAAATACCAGGAGCGCTTGGATTATGAACTGGGCATCATTCATCAGATGGGCTTTGACGACTACTTTTTGATCGTCTGGGATGTCATGAACTTTGCCCACCGCCAAAAAATCACGACTGGTCCTGGCCGCGGCTCGGCGTGTGGGTCGCTAGTTTCTTACTGCATGCACATTACCGAAGTCGACCCACTGGCTTATAATCTCCTGTTTGAACGTTTCTTAAACCCAGCCCGCCAGCAGATGCCAGATATTGACTTGGACTTTCCAGACGACCGCCGCGACGAAGTCATCCAATACATGTTTAAAAAATATGGCATGGACCACGCCGCTCAGATCCTGACTTTCGGCACTTTGGCTGCCAAGCAAGTCCTGCGCGATGTGAGCCGTGCTTTTGGCCTGAACCAAGTGCAGGCTGGACAGCTTAGTCAAGCCGTCCCATATTCTAAAAAGAAACTTACTCTACCAGTAGCTTACCGGCAGTCTAAGCGGCTGCGTCTGCTCGTCAACCAGACTGCTTTGAACAAGCTCTTGTTTAAGACGGCGTGTGGCCTTGAAGATCGGCCGCGGCACTATTCAATTCACGCTGCCGGTCTGGTCATCAGTGATAAGTCGATTGCCGCGACCGTGGGTCTGCAGGCTGGTCCCTTGGGGATTCCCGTCACTCAACAGACCAAGGAACACGTGGAGCGCATGGGCCTGTTAAAAATTGACTTTTTGGGTCTGCGCAATTTGACCCTGCTCGGGCAGGCTTTGCGCCTGGCACACATTGCCAATCCCAATAAGATTCCGCTCAACGATCAGGCAACTTTGGCTCTGTTTCAGCGGGGTGACACCGAGGCAATTTTCCAATTTGAAGCACCAAGCATTCGCCGGGTTTTGCGCGAGCTGCATCCAGATCGTTTCGAGGACATCGTCGCGGTCAACGCTTTGAACCGGCCAGGTCCCATGGAAAATATTCCCCACTTCATTGCGCGCAAGCAGGGCCGGGAGCAAATCACCTATCCGGACCCTAGTCTAGCTAAAATTTTGGCGCCTACTTATGGCATCTTGGTGTACCAAGAACAAGTGATGCAGACGGCCCAGGTCTTGGCTGGCTTTAGCCTGGCCGAAGCTGACAACTTGCGGCGGGCGATGTCTAAGAAAAAAGAAGCAATCATCGCCTCAGCAAAAGGGCACTTCATTGCTGGTGCCAAACGTTTAGGGCACTCGGTGCAAGTGGCCGAGCAGGTTTATGGCTACATTGCGCAATTTGCCAACTACGGTTTTAACCGCTCTCATGCCGTGGCCTACAGTGAAGTTGCCTTTTGGCTGGCTTATCTCAAAGTTCACTTCCCAGGCGCCTTCTACACCGCACTGCTCAATTCCAACCACGCCAGCAAAGAAAAGATGGCGCGCTATCTCATCAGCATCCACCGGGTGGGGTTGCGCGTGCTGCATCCGGACATCAACCAAAGCAAACTAGCTTTCAGTTTGCATGACAAGCAAATCTTAGTGGGCCTGACTGCAATTAAGGGCTTGCGGCGGGACTTTAGCGAGCAGATTGTTGAACGGCGACCTTACCGCAGTTTTAGTGATTTCTTGCTGAAAACTGATCCGAAATTTTTAAGCAAGGCAGCGGTCAAAAATCTAATCAAAGCGGGCTGCTTTGATTCTTTGGCTAAAAATCGGCTGGAGCTGCTGGCGACAGTGGAGCAAGAAATTGAAAGCATTAAGATGGCTGGCGGCAATCAGACTTTATTTGCGGCCCTGTTGCCCAAGCAAGTCGCTGTGCCCAAGTTGACCAAGGCGGAAAAAGCAACCCAGGAAAAAGAGGTGCTGGGTTTTGCAACGACCATGACAGCGCTCGAGGCCGTCAGAAAATACGCGACGCGCTTTCAGGCCAAAAGTTTTGACCAATTTGCCGTTAACGAACAGGGCATTGCCGTAGGTCAGCTTTTGCGTTTAAAGAAAGTCAAAACTAAAAAAGGGCAGACCATGGCTTTTGCCAGTTTTAACGATGGCAGCAGCCAGGCAGAGCTGACTATTTTTCCTGGTACCTATGCGCGTGTTGCATCAGCCCTAGTGTTAGACCAATCTTACCTGCTGCAGGTCCAGACCAAGACGGACCGCTACGACGGTGAACGGTTGCAGTTTATCTTAAACAAGCTGCGCCGAGTCAATTTCACTGATTAGTTTTGCTTTTTGGCCAAGATACCCTATACTTTTATGAAAGAGAAGAGAGGTTAGAGCTTTGATTGGAAGGATTGCGACCGGTAAGGTTACCGACGAAAATAAAGAAGCCTATTTTGTCCAAGTTGACGGCGTTACTTATGAGCTGCCCAAGCTGGAATTGACCCAAGCTGAAAAACCGCAGGCAGGCAGCGAGGTGCAAGGCTTTATTTATGCCAATAAACACCAACACCTGATGATGACGCAATTTTTACCAGTTTGCGGTCCTGATGAATACGGCTGGGCCACGGTGACAGAAGTGCGCCGCGACCTGGGCGTTTTTGTCGATATTGGGTTGAAGGATAAGGAGATCGTGGTCTCGCTAGATGACCTGCCAGCAGATAAGCGCCTGTGGCCGCACAAGGACGACCGCTTGCTGGTCCGTCTTTTGACCGACGAGAAAAATAGGATTTGGGCTAAGCCGGCTGACGAAAAAATTTTTGAGCAGCTCAGCCAAGCTTACCCCAACGACCTGAAAAACTACAATTTAACCGTCACGGTGTACGCCAGCAGCGAAATTGGGGCTTTTGTCATCAGCAGTGATTATTACCTCGGCTTTATCCACATCTCCCAAAGCTACCGGCCGCTGCGGCTGGGTGAGCGCGTGAGGGCACGCGTCATTGGCAATAGCAAATACGGGCGCCTGAACCTAAGCGTGCTTCCGCGCAGCTACGAAGAAATTGACGACGACGCTCAGATGCTCTTGGTGAGTCTGCGGCGGACAGCCGCCGGCAGCTTGCCTTTTTCCGACAAGAGCAGTACCGAGGAGATCAAGCAGCACTTTGGTATTTCCAAAGCGGCCTTTAAACGGGCCTTAGGCCATTTGATTAAGGAAAAGTTGATTGTGCAAGATAAGGAGCACGGGGTAATTAGTCTCCAGAAAAAGGATCTTTAACTCATGCTGATTAAGTATAAGAAAGATTATGAAAAAACAGTGATGGGCCTGTTGTCTCTCATGCCGGATTTTAAAAATTTGAAAAATCTGCGTGAGGAGATGGCCCTCTATAACAAACAAGATAATGCCTTCCAGGTCTTTCTCTACAGTGAAGAACGGCAAAGCAATATTGTGGGGGCAATTGGCCTGAATGTTTCTGACCAAGTGGTTGCCATCCGCTATGTCGTTTTTGCCCCAGGCAGCGCAAGCGAAGCCAATAAGCGTCACTTGATTCGGGAGTTGCAGGACTATTTTGACAAGCAGACGATTACGGCACTGCCGGCCTATGTCAGTCTGCTGCAATACTTAGCCTGATGCCGCTGCAACTGAAGCTGCCTAACTTTGAGGGACCGCTGGATGTTTTGCTGCACCTGCTGCGTGAGCAGAAAATTGATATTTACGACATCCCGATCGCCCAAATTACCCAGCAGTATTTAGCCTTTTTGGAAAAAATGCAGGCCGCCAATTTTGAACTGGCGGGCGAGTATTTCGTGATGGCGTCGACACTTTTGAAAATTAAGTCGCAGCTGCTCTTGCCGCACAACGATTATGTGGCAGAAGAAGCGACGGAAGATCCCCGCCAGCAGCTGGTTGAACAGTTGGTGCAGTACGAAATCTTCCAAAACATTGCCGCTTATCTGAACAAGCAAGGCCAGCAAGTACCACTGTTAGCTGCCAAATCAACTACTGTTGCTGGCAAAAGTCAGCGCCTACCCCTAGGCCAGGTCCGCTTAACTGACTTGGTCGCTGCCATGAGCCAGTTGACCACGCGCTACCAGCTGCGCCAACCCAATGCTGGCCGTTTGCAGCTGCGGCGAACTTCGGTTGGGGCGATGCGGACTGTGCTCAAAACAGCTCTGCCCAAGCAAGGATCAGCCAAGTTCAGCCGGCTTTTGCAAAAAACGGCGCCTGATCTTGACACAGCTGTTGCTCTTTTTTTGGCGGCATTGGATTTGTGTCGGCAGCGCGTTATTTTTTTGAAACAGACAAAGGGAGACATTATTGTGAGGTGGCTTGACCAAGATGAATAAACAAGCTGCTCTGCAGGCACTGCTTTATTTGGCAGGGGATGCCGGCTTGTCGATTAAAGAAGCCAGCAAACAGTTGAACATCGCCACTCCGGCTGTCCGGCAACTGGCCCAAGCGCTGCAACAAAAAATGGCGGCTGACTCCAGTTGTGGCCTGCAGTTGCTGTTTTTGGACGACCGGCTGAAGCTGACGACTAAACCTGGGTTGGCCAGCCTGGCCCAACACTTTTTGGGTCAGGACAAAGGCAAGCTGAGTCAGGCGGCCTTAGAAACCTTGGCCACTGTCGCTTACCGGCAGCCTATCACGCGGGTTGAAATTGATGACCTGCGTGGCATCAACTCGGCCGGTGCTTTGCAAACTTTGGTTTTGCGGGGTCTGGTCGAGCGGCACGGTTACAAGGAAGTGCCAGGGCGACCACGACTTTACCGCACCAGCGGCTATTTTTTACAGTATTTTGGCCTGCAAAGTTTGGCAGACTTGCCTGAACAAGAAGAGTTTGCCCAGGACATTGAAAAACCAGGACAGACAGAAATCATGAGGAGCAAGCAAGATGAATGAGCGTTTGCAAAAAGTCATTGCCCAAGCCGGCATTACGTCACGGCGCAAGGCTGAAAAATTAATTACGGCTGGCCGCGTGAGTGTTGACGGGCACAAGGTAATGGAACTCGGGACTAAGGTCTCGGAAAAGCAGCAGGTGGCCGTTGATGGTGTACCTATCTCACGGCAAAGCCTGCACACTTACCTTTTTTATAAGCCACGCGGCGTCATCTCTTCGGTGTCAGACGAACATCGCCGCAAGACGGTGGCCTCGTATTTCGAAGACCTGCCTTATCGTCTGTACCCAGTTGGTCGGCTGGACTACGATACTTCCGGCTTGGTGCTCATGACTAATGACGGCGAATTGGCCAACCACCTGATGCATCCCAAACACGAAGTGGCCAAGGTTTACCTGGCTAAAATTGCAGGCAAGCTGACCGGCGCAGAAATCAAGCAGTTGGAGACGGGGGTCATTTTAGATGGCAAAAAGACGGCGCCAGCTAAAGTGCGTCTGCGGCGCAATCATAATTCCCGCGGCAAGACTAAGCAGCTGGTGCAACTGACCATTCACGAAGGGCACTACCACCAAGTCAAGCGCATGCTGCAGGCAGTAGGCCACCGCGTTGAAAAGCTTTCGCGGCCACGTTATGCCTTTTTAGACTTGCAAGGCTTAACCGCTGGCGACTATCGTGAATTGACGCGACAAGAAATTGACAGACTGCGTCATGCTTAGTACAATATAGTTGTCAGTTGAATAAAGTTTGTTGTCTTCAAGGCAGGGTGTAATTCCCGACCGGCGGTGAAGTCCGCAACCTGCGCAAGCAGTGGAATCTCTTTGGGTACCGATAGTGATAGTCTAGATGAAAGAAGACAGATCTTAATAAATTGCAAAATACTTATCCTGGTCTGTTGCTTGAAGCAACGGACTTTTTGTTTTAAAAAGAGGAGCTAGTATGATGCAAAATAATAAATCAACTGCAAAAACCGGTTTGTCGTCGTGGCTTGCGTGGGCCATTATCGCTGCCTTGGCCTTTTTGGTCATGAAGTTTGAGTTCCCGATCATTCCGATGATTCCTTACCTCAAGATGGACTTTTCAGACGTCATCATTGTGTTGGCGACCTTTATCTTCGGCCCTTTAGGTGGCACGATGGTCGCTTTGTTCAAATGCCTGTTGTCTTACCTGATCTCGGGCGCCAACATCTTGAGCTTAGTGGGCGATGTCGCTGCCTTTTTTGCGAGCATGTCTTTTGCCTTGCCAATTTATTACTTCACTAAAAGCAATGAAAAAAGCACGGCCCGCAAGATTTGGGGCATTATCGTCGGCATTATCTGCTTGACGATCGTGATGTCAGTACTCAACGCCTTTGTTTTGACGCCAATGTACATCAAATTTTCTGGCTTTAAGCTGCAGGCGGGGATGCTGAACTACATCTTTACGGCCATTGTGCCTTTCAACCTGGCCAAGGGCTTGGTCAACGGCATTTTAGTCTTCATCTTGATGAAGACGGTTTTACCGCAACTGGAAAAATACGCTGCGCGGCGTTTTAATTAGTCAATAATTTATGAAAAAGCCAAGCTGCCTCTTTGCAGGCAGCTTTTTTGCGTCTAGGAAAGACGGGGGTCCTATGCTAAAATTAAAAATATCTATGGAGGATTTTAGACATGAGTAATGAGCCGAAACTGCACCACTACGAGCGTCCCACTGAAAGTCGCATCAGCGAGCGGCGGTATCGTCAGCATCCGGCAACTGAACAAGTCAGCAAGCATAGCCAGGGCAAAAGAGGCCATCATGCTTCAATTTGGGCAGGCATTCTAATTGTCGCCATTTTGATGATTGCGCTTTTCCCATTGGTCCGCACGCGGACGGATCACAGCAACAGTCAGGATTTGGCAAGCAGCAAGCCGCGTTCGACTAAAGCAGTTGCACCGCGCAAGAGCAAACAGGTGCAAAGTAAGGCGAAAAAGACGACCCCTAAACAGACGACTAAGCAGACCAACCAGACCAGTCAAAGTCAAACTAAGCAGACTAGTCAGAAAAATCAGGCCACTTATGTTGTTAAAAGCGGCGACACGCTCTTTTCAATTGCCCAGGCTCACGGCACGACAGTTGACAAACTTGTGCAGCTCAACGGTCTCAGTGGTCCCAACGCTATTAAGGCCGGCCAAACCCTGAAGATGCGTTAAAAATAAACTAAGGAGGAAAGAGGAGACGCAAGTCTCCTTTTAAATTGTGATGCAAATTGCTATTGATGGGCCTGCTTCAGCAGGCAAAAGTACGATTGCTAAACTAGTGGCACACAAATTGTCATTCATCTACATCGATACTGGTGCCATGTACCGGTCTTGTACTTTGATTGCTAAAAATCATGGCTTGGACTACGGTGACGAAAAAGATTTGCTGCCGCTGTTGACCAAGAACAGCATTGTTTTTAAAAATAACAATGCTGGCCAGCAAGTCTGGGTGGAAGGCAAGGATGCTTCTTTAGAAATTCGGACGCCTGAGATTACAGCTAACGTCTCACAAGTTTCGACTTTGCCCGGCGTCAGAAAAAAGATGGTCGCCATGCAACGCGAAATGGCAAAGGGCAATGTGATTATGGATGGTCGTGATATTGGCACGACCGTATTGCCCCATGCCGATTTGAAGATTTTTATGATTGCCA
>JAXGWL010000015.1:0-9800 GCA_040773345.1 Lactobacillus sp.
AAAAGCTCTTCAGCTCGGACCCCACCAGCAGGTGACCGTCGTGGTCGAAATAATACATCGGCTTGATGCCGAAGAAGTCGCGGGCCCCGTACAGGGTCTTGTTGTTGTCGTCCCAGATCAAGAAGGCAAACATGCCGCGTACGCGCTTGAGCAGGTCAGCCATGCCCCACTCTTCGTAGCCGTGCAGCAAAACTTCGGTGTCGGCCTTCGTCGTGAAGACGTGTCCGGCGGCGATTAATTCTTTGCGCAAAGGCTTGAAGTTGTAGATTTCCCCGTTAAAAATGATGGCCCGGGTTTTATCTTCATTGTAGATTGGCTGGCTGCCGCCGCGCAGGTCGATAATGGACAGCCGGCGGAAGCCTAAGGCAACTTCATCGTTGGTGTACAAACCGTCAGACGAAGGGCCCCGGTGTTTGATCGTGGCCATCATTTTGCCGATGGCCGCTTGCTTGTCATTGATTTCTGGGTCGTAAAAAGCGACAATTCCACACATTTTTGCTTAATTCACCTCATAAGATTTCAGCAGTTAAATTGGAAAGATCCGCAGCCGACTGGCGGCCCCGTAGCCAAAGACCTGCAGCACATGCAGGTGCAGGTCGACGTTGACCACGTAGCCGGCAAACTCGTTGACGTGGTCGATCTGCCGGTTCCAACGCTTGTTGTAGGCCGGCGTCAACGCATGGTTAGGCCCCATCAGCGCCGAGCAGTTGAAGAGCACGTACTGGATGCCGTTAATCCGGTACTGATCTTCAATGTGCCGGTGGCCACAGAAGTAGGCAATGACTTTGGCACCCCTGATCTTGGTAAAGTCAAAGGCATTGTGGAGGGCAAACTCCGCCGGCCCATTTGCGGCCGACAGGTAGCCCTTTTCGCGCTGGTTAAAGGCCACAAGCAGCTCGTGCAGCGACCGGCCGTTGTACTTCAAGGCATTGTTGCCGCGCCGGTTGATGGGGTTGCCGTGGCTCATGAAAATCAATCGCTTGCCTGACGATTGCTCCAAGATCTCGATAATTTCTTCGAATTGATCTTCGCGCAGACCCAAGACCAGCTTGTTGTCGTACTTCTTTTTGCCGTGCTCGTCGAGCTCGTAAGGAATATCCGACGTGTTCACGAAGACAAAGCGCACGTTGTCCTTGTCAAAATAACCGGTCCCGTGTTGGCGGGAGATATAGTGGATCGCCGGCTGGTTGTAAAAGCACGGCCACATGATATCTTCAAACTCATTTTCCGGAAACGACGGCTTTAAGTCGTGGTGTTCGTCAAACTTGTCGTTTTCGTCGTGGTTGCCCTTGATGATGGCAAAAGGCAGGCCGCCATCATTCCAAGCATCACGCAGCTTGATCAGTTCGCGTTCACCGACGAGCCCTGCGTCCGAGCCATCCATCCAGTCGCCCAGATGAGCTTTGAAGTCCAGCAAGCGGGTTTTTTCCAGGTAGTTGAACTCCTTGACGTGGATCAGGCCGTTGTAGCCGTAGAAGTCAACGGCATCGGCATCTTTGTAGTGAGTATCAGTCAAAATACCAATGTTGACGCTGTCCTTGCCGGTGCGAATGCGCCGCCGAATCCGGCTGGCAAAACCGTCTAAATACTCGTGGACGGTGTAGCGTTCCCCTGTTTGCACGTTTTGGAAGGCCCGAAAACGCCCTAAGCGCTTGTCGAACTTACGCGTGTAGGTTGGCGCCAGGCTGTCAGTATCAGCCGGGGACAAGGCCTGGTAGAGCGAGCCGTCTTTTTCCTGGTAAACGGTCAAAGTATAAGACTTGCCACCTGGCGTATGCTCACTTTCTCCAACCGGATATTCGCCCACGGTCAGGTATTTTTGCATGGCGTCAAAAGGACGGGCTGCGTGGGCCATTTGTGCGTGGCGCTTTCTACCGATTAAATCGTCAAATAAGCCTCTAGTTTTGCTGAATAACCTCATAGACTAAGTCCTCTTTTGCCTTTGGACGGTCACCAATGTGGTAGGACTTCAAAATATCGTTGGCGATTTCGTCGCTGTAGTCTTCGTTGGAGTAAACAGTGACTAAGCTATCGCCTTTGTTGACCTTGTCGCCTAAGTGCTTGTTGATGACCAAGCCAACGCCCCAGTCGACCTTGTCGGTCTTCTTTAAGCGACCGCCGCCTAAGTAAACGCTGACCATGCCGATTTCGTTGGTGTTGATTTCGTCAATGTAACCATCGCGCGTGGCCTTCACTTCGTACTTGTGGCTGGCTAATGGCAGCAGGCTGTAGTCGTCGATGACCCGGTCATCGCCGCCTTGCGCCTTGATCATCTCACGCAGTTTGGCCAAGCCCTTGCCGTTCTTGATGTTTTCTTCCAGCATCTTGCGAGCGTCTTGCAGGTTGTCGGCCAGGTGAGCCAATACTAGCATGTGGCTGCCCAAGACCAGGGTCAATTCGGTCGTGTCCTTTGGCCCTTTGCCCTTTAAGATGTCGATGCTTTCCATGACTTCCAAGGAGTTGCCAACCGTGTTGCCCAGTGGCTGGTTCATGTTGGTCAGCACTGCGACACATTCGTTGCCGTGCTGCTTGCCGATGGCCAGCAGGGTCTTCGCCAATTTCTCAGCTTGCGCCTTGTCGCGCATGAAGGCACCATTGCCGCACTTGACGTCAAAGACCAGTGAGTCGGTGCCGGAAGCTAATTTCTTGGACATGATGGACGAAGCGATCAGTGGAATTGATTCAACCGTGCCGGAAGTATCCCGCAGAGCATAAATCTTCTTGTCGGCTGGAGCCACGTTCTTAGAAGCAGAAACGATAGCCGTGCCAACCTTCTTGACTTGGTCGATGAATTGCTGTTCAGTTTCGTCAACGCTGAAGCCAGGAATGCTTTCCAGTTTGTCCAAGGTACCACCAGTGTGACCTAAGCCACGACCAGAGATCATCGGGTTTTTGGCGCCACAGCTGGCAACCAGCGGTGCCAGTGGGATCGAGATCTTGTCGCCTACGCCACCGGTTGAGTGCTTGTCGACCTTGATTTCTGGAATGGCAGACAGGTCTAGCTCGTCACCGCTTTTCAGCATGGAGAAGGCCATGTCAAAAGTTTCCCGGTCGTTCATGCCGTTCAGCAAAATGGCCATCGTCATGGCAGACATTTGGTAATCGGGAATGCTGCCGTCGGTGTAGCCGTCGATCATATACTTGATTTCTTCGGTTGAGAGCTCCTTTTTATCTCTTTTTTTAATGATATTGTCGAGCATTCGCATAATTAAAAAATCTCCTTACTTTTTAATACTTTGGGCTAAAGCATTGGCCGCCAGAGCCACTGACAGCAAGGCATCTTTTGATAAAACCTTGCTTAAATCGTCAGGGTCAACGGAAAAGACTGCGCCGATAACTTTCAGACTATAAGTCAAAACGTAAAAGTCAACTTCTGGGTCATAAACGCCATCAGCGTAGGGATCTTCGTGGTTGTAGGTCAAGTGAATCTTATTTTGATCCACAAAACCGTCCACGTGGTTGGTCAAAATCCGGTCGTGCACAGCGGCCAGCGGCTCTGCCAAGTGCAGCAAGTCCAGCTTGTGGTCGGATTCGTCGCTGTTGTAGTAGCTCTCCTGACTAGCAGTCAAATAAGACTGCACAGGTTTGGCCAAGACCTTTAAAGAGTCCAGTGCCTGATTGATTCTCTTGGTGTCCAAGTCTTGCTGGCCGTTTAAAATCTGGTCCTGGGACAGGGCCAAGTCATCTGCCAAGGTCATGATTGCAAACTTATCCATTGCATGCGCCCTCCTTATTCCCTTGATTATAACTAAATAAGGTCAAACAAAAAAGCCTAGCTCAAAAGCTAGGCGGACAGTTAGGCTTATCTTCTGCCCCGTTTCTTCTTTGGCATCGGTTTATTGGCCAGGTCAGTCCGGACAACGAGCACGTCGGCTAAAGCGTGCTGGTTGACAAATTCAGTGACCGAACCCATTAAAATACGCTCCATCGCGGACAAACCGGTCGCCCCCATGATGATCAGATTATTGTGGTGAGCCTTAATGAAATCATAGGAAATAACCATCTTCGGGCTACCATAACGAATGTGGATCGAGACGTCATCAAAATTGTGTTTTTCTTTGGCCCATTGCTGCAAACTCTTCAGGTACTCCTCGGAATCCTGAGTCATCTGGTAGATTGCATCGCCATAAATCAGGGCATCCTTATTATCGCCCATGAACTGGAGGGTATCGATGACGTTTAAGACATCGATGTGACCGTGGTTTTCCTGCGCTGCCTGCACGGCCTTGTCAAAAGCCCGTTCAGCTGACTCTGACCCGTCAACTGGGACGAGAATCTTGTCGTACTTTTCAGTCAATCTTGCCATCTCCTTTGCTAGTTTTTAGCTAGCTATATTTTATCATAATCTGGCCAGCAAAGCGGACTAATCCAAATTAACCAGTGGGGTAACCAAGCCGCACGACTTATGCTAGAATTCAGTGTAAGCGTTTTAGATAAAGGAAAATGAAATAAAATGGAAGCAAAAGAAAATAAGTATAAGCTGATTGGCATCGTCCACGGCAATAACTTCCGTGAACTAGGTGGCTACAAGACCTTAAGCGGCAAGACGATCAAATATCACAAGCTGTTGAGAACTGGCCACTTTGCTGACCTCGATCAAAAAGACCTGGACTTTTTAACTAACTACGGTTTGAAGTACGACGTTGACTTCCGGACCAAAAAGGAAATCACCGACAAGCCCGACCGGATCCCGGCAGGCTGCACCTACGAATACACCCCAGTCTTTTCCGATGACTTGACGAACTCGTCAAAGGGCATCGACGACTTGGAACACGTAGCTAAAAACGACGGCAAGTGGGGCTACAACCACATGCTGTTTGCCTACGAAGACATGATCAAGAGCAAGACCGCGCAAGGTGCCTACCGCCGCTTCTTTGACCTGCTATTGGCCAATGACAAAGATGGCGAAGCCCTGGCCTTCCACTGCACTGCCGGCAAAGACCGGACTGGTTACGGTGCTTTGTTGATTTTGACTGTCTTGGGCGTGCCGATGGAAACGATCTTTAACGACTACATGATCACCAACGACGTCATTAAAGACTTTGTCGCTGGCATGGTTGACAAGGCCCGCAAGGACGGCAATAACGACAACGTGTTGGAAGCCATCACCGACATTCAGTCCGTCCACCGTTCTTACCTGCAGCACTGCCTGGACGTTTTGAACAAGGAATACGGCGGCATTGACAACTACCTGCGCAATGTCTTGAAAGTGACTGACGCGGAAGTGCTGAAGCTACGGCGCATCTACCTGGAATAATCAACATTGTCAATAAAAAAGCTGCCTGCGGGCAGCTTTTTTTATGCCCTAATCGGGCAAGTTCTTATTTAAAAAGGCATAGATCTGCTCAGGGCTTTTGGCGGTTAAAAAAACACGCAGCTCTTCGGGTGGCACAGCCCGCAGCAGACCTACGACACGGGCCAGCAACTGCGTGCGCGCCGGGGCACTGTCTGTGAGCAGCAGAAAGACAAAGTCGACGGGGATCTGTGTTTTAGGCGTCAACATGTTGTTGAACAACACGTGCTGACAGCGAATGGGCACCAGCAAGTCCCGGTAAAAGTCGGCACTTTGCAGGTGCGGGACTGCGATGTTGGGCAAATGGCGGGCAATGGGACGCATGGCAATGCCCGTGGGGGCCAACCGCTCACGTTCTTGCAAGTCAGAAGCATAATTGCCCTTGACGTAGCTCAGGTGATTGAGCTGGTTAAAAACCGCCGTAAACAGCTCGGTTTGGTCGGCGGCCTGACTGATAAAAATTGCATCCCGGTACACGATCTTTTCGACCATAAAAATCCCCCTTATGCTGGGTTTAATACTAGCATTTTCAGGGTCTTGCAGCGTACATTTTTTCGTTATAATAAAAGAAGAGCTTTTTAGATAGAAGAGATGAAGCAAATGATTAAGAAGAGACAACTAGGGCGGCTGTTAAAAGTCGTGAAAACGGCCAGCTGCTACCAGCTGCTGTTTGATAACGACATCGCAGGTCGCCTGTACATCGTCAGCCCGCACATCTTCCGGCTACAGGTTGACCCGACTGGGCAATTTGAAGAATTGAAGCCGAGCCTCCTGCAAGTGAGTGACAATGCTGACCCGGCAGCTTTCAACGAAGCACGGCTGCTCACCACCGACGAGGCCTTCACGATCCAGGTTGGGCAACTAGAAGTGCGGCTGCAGCGGCGGCCGGCCCTGCTCAGCATTTACGACGGTCGCATCCATAGAAACCGCTTAGCGCAAGTTGGACCACTCAAATTCACAAGTGAAACCAGCAGCGAATTTTTAAAGCAGAGTCAAAATGAGTTCTACTACGGCGGCGGTATGCAGAATGGGCGTTTTTCCCATAAAGGCCACAAAATTGCCATCAAAAACACCAACCTGGCAGGCAACGGTGCAGTTGCTGCGCCTGTGCCCTTCTTCTGGTCCAACGCTGGCTTTGGCGAGCTGCGCAACACTTGGCAGCCCGGCAGCTACGACTTTGGCGCCAACCAGGGGCGCGCTGTCAGCTTGACCCACGCCGACAACGTCTTTGACGCCTTTTACCTCATCGGCGACACACAGGCCGAAATTCTGCAGCGCTATTACTTCATCACCGGCCGGCCCCTGCTTTTGCCAGCCTACGCTTACGGTTTAGGCCAGCTCAGCAATTTCACCGACTTTCACTGGGCCCAGGCCAAAGCGCAAGATCGCACGGCCTTGAAATTCTCCGACGGCAAGTACTATTTGCCTAGTGAAAAAGGCCAAGCAGCAAGCTTAAACAATGACGATCCTTTTTCAGCACAGAGCATGATTAAGACCTACCAAGACCAAAAACTGCCCCTGGCCTGGCTCTGCGTTGACTTTTTAAGCGCCCAGGCGGCCAGCGACGCTGAGGCAGCAAAATTTGCGCAAGCGGCCCAAGAAGCTGGCGTCCAGGCCGTCTTCACGGCCCCGCACGAAAATGCTGCTGCCCTGCTGGCCAGCCCGGAGGCAACAAAGCCTGGCTACGCCAGACTGTTCATGGCCTTAGCACAAATCAGACAAGAGGCAGCTAGCGAGCGGCCCCTGTTGCTAGCTGAAAATGGTTGGGCCGGCAGTCAGCGCCTAGCCGCAACCGCCGTCTATGGCGACGGCGGCGACTGGGCCCTCATCAAGCACGGCGTGGCCAGCTTGCTCGGCCTGTCTCTGTCGGGGCAGCCCAACGTCGGCCTCGCCATCGATGGTCTCTATGGTGGTGGCAACGCTCAGGTCAACCTGCGTGATTTAGAGTGGAAGTCTTTCACCCCGCTGCTGTTTTTCGCTGACGGCAAAGGCCGGTTAGCCAAAACAGCTTATGCCTATAACCACAAGCTAACCAAGATTGCCGGCAGCTACTTCAACTTGCGCCAGCGGCTGCATTACGAGCTCTACAGCCTGGCGCTGGCCAGTCAGGCCGGTGAAAGCATCGTGCGGCCGCTATTCCTAGACTACCCACACGAAAAAATCAATTACACGGAACAAAGCGACCACGAATTCATGCTGGGTCGCAACTTCTTAGTCGCACCGATCATGTCCGGACGGGAAGATCAGAATGGCTTTTCAATCAAGGACCGACTTTACCTGCCCGACCGGCGCACCATATGGACCGACTTCTTTACCGGAAAAAAGTACACCGGGGGACAAGTCTACAACAGCCTGGCCTACGCCAGCTGGCACCTGCCGGTCTTTACTCCAAGCGGGGCCATCATCAAGACCGGGGCGGCTTCCTTCTTGCTCTACCCAAGTCGGGAAAGTGAGCGGGTCTTTTACCAAGACAATCCAACCAACGCCGGCTATCGCAATGGCGAATTGAGCAAGCAGCGCGTGCAGGCACAGCTGCAAGACCGGCGCTTGCGTGTAGAAATTGCGCCCGTAGCGGGCAATTTTGCCGGTTTTGACAAGAACCAAAGCCTGCAGCTCAACATCTTGCTCGATAATTACCCGGGTAATATTGAGCTCAAAGCCAACCAAAAGCCGATCAACCTGCCACACTTTGGCAACGCGGCCTCCTTTGCCGCTGCTAAGGCCGGCGTGTTCTACAACCAGGACTTCGTACCGGCCCAGGAAATGCAAAAGTTGGGCGCACAGCCGCAGCCAGCTCTGCAGGTCAAGCTGCCGCAAAGCGACTTGACGGCGACGACCTTTGTGTTAACGGTCGCCAACTGCAGCTATGGCGCGGACCTAGCTACCCACGCAATCACGGATTCGGCCCTGCGGACACCACAAAAAGTGCACGTCGATCCGGACAAGGTCACAGCCCACAGTATTGCTTTGAGCTGGACGCAGCTGCCTGGCAGTCAGGCCCAGCTGGAAGTTGATGGCCTACTCTACACCAACTTGCCGAATGGCTACTTCATCATGCATGATCTGGAACCAGACCACGTTTACGAACTGCGCATTCGCAGCTTGCGGCAAAACAAGGTTTCGAATTGGTCAGAAACTTTCCGGGTTAAAACCAAGCCGGACCAACTGAACTACGCTCTGCGCAACATTAAGGTCACTAGCACTCTGCCGGCGACGGCCGACCACCCCTTAAGCTACTTGACTGATCTGCTGACGGCCAGCTCCTGGCTGACGGCGCAGCCGGCTGACCCAGACAGTGGCCAATATGAAGAGCTGACTTTTGACTTTGGCGAAAACACGCCCCTCAGCCGGATGGTCTACGTGCCACGCAGCGTCGACCGCCGCGGTCACTTGCTGCGCGTCCAGATTGCCACCTCGACCGATGGCGACAGCTTCAGCGACTGGAGTGAGGCCTACAACTGGCCAAACGATGCCAAAAACAAGGTCATTGGCTTGCGCGCCGTGACCGCACGAGCCATCAAGCTGCGGGTCTTGGCCAGCCAAGACAATTTAGCGTCAGCCAAAGAAATCTTCTTCTTTCGTAAAAAGTAACTAGTGCACAACAAGGCACAAAAAAAGATGCTCACAGTTAATGTGAGCATCTTTTTAGTTGGCAAATAAACGTGTGAGCCATTCCAAGCTCAGCTGGAACCAGTTGGCCAGGTGGGCGTCATTTTGCCACGGACGTTCGCGCAGTTCTAGTTCCGGCGTGGCCAAGCCAAAGCCGTGCCCGCCGTGATCAAATAAGTGGGCCTCAAAGGGCCGCTGCTTAGCGCGCAGGGCCTTGATGTAGATCAGCGCATTGTCGATCAGGACGATCGGATCGTCGACGGCTTGAAAAATAAAGGTCGGCGGCGTCAGCTCATTCACACCCGTGCTGGCATCCCTTAAGAAGGCGGCCTGGGGGATGAACTTTAATTGCTCAGCCGGGATCTTCAAGCCGACCAGTTTCACGTCAATCAGCGGATAGCCCAAGATGGTGGCGTTGGCTTGCACGTCCTCACAAGCAAAGCCGTATTGTGCCTGCATTTTTTGGCTGCCGGCAAAGGAATTCATCATCGCCACCACGTGACCACCGGCCGAAAAGCCGATGGTGATAATCTGCTGGGCATCAATCCCCAGTTTTTGCGCATTTTTCCTAAAGTACTGAATGGCACTCAGGCCCGACAAGGCGGCGTCGGGGTAAATATCGCCCGAATCCTGCACTAAGTTGTAGTACAAAATGGCCGCGTCATAGCCCCGGCTGACGAAGGCCAAGGCTGTGGGCTCACCCTCACGGATGGAGTAGTGGTTAAAAGAGCCGCCCGGAATGACTAAGGCTAGCGGCCGGTCGGGCTTTTTCAACAGCTTGTTTTCCTCTTGCCTAAAAAAAGTCAATTTAAAATTGCGCCCGTTAAAGTTTTTTAAGGTGAGTTCTTCGACCTTCATTGTTTATGCTCCTTTCTGCTGCTGGCTAAGGCTAAGGTCG
>JAXGWL010000016.1:0-9782 GCA_040773345.1 Lactobacillus sp.
CTTCCGCAATCTCACCCGCACACTTTGCGATTCTTTGTTCAGTTTTCAATGTCCTAGCTGCCTTCAGGTCCGCAGCCTTACGGCCTCATCTCCCGACGACAGTTATTAATAGTACACGCTCTTGCCTTAATCGTCAAATGTATAGCTTTGTTCGTAAAATAGACGATATTCCAGCGATATACCTTAATCACTTTCCTGTTTATCGCTAAAAAGCTAACTAATAAGTCGCTCTGCAAATTAACATACTCTCGATTGCGAACTTGATTTGGAAAAAGTTGCTAAAGTTTTTTAAAAATAAGCCAATTTTTTCAAAAAGGTATAAAAAAAGAGGCCAATGGTCTCTTTTCGCTATTAATCGTAAATATATTTAGCAGTTGCCTTGGCAGGACTCATACCTTTTCTGATCTTCAAAGCCAACTCAATTGACACATCGGCCAAAATAGCTTGCGGGTCAATGACGTTATAAGGATGGTCAGGCGCCTTTTCCTGGGCCAGCGACAACTCAGTGCAACCTAGCAAAGTAACCGCACAGCCATAGTCATCGTGCATCTTACGCAAAATCTCGTGGTAGAGCTCGCCATCGACAACGCCCTTGTCTTTGATGTCGTCATAGATCAGCTTAGTGACCATTGGTTGGATCTCAGGACCGCCATAAACTGACTCAATGCCAGCTGCCTTGAGGTAGTCGGCATACAAGTGGTCGTGAATAGAGCCTTCGGTAGCAATCAAACCAATCTTTTTTTCACCAGGGTAATTGGCCAAAAAGTTGTGGACGGCAATCTGCATCATGTTTAAAAAAGGAATGTCCGTTAAACCAGACAATTCTTTGAAAAAGTAGTGAGCCGTGTTGCAAGGCATCACGAAAAAGTCTGGGTGCAATTTAGCCTGGCCCAAAATATCATCTTTTAAAGCGGGTAAAAAGTTGGGCTGACTATGGTCTTTAATGTAGGCCGTGCGGTCGGGCACTTCCGCGTCATTCACCAAAATATAGTTCAAATAATCTTGGTCGCGGTGAATCTTGACACGATGGTTGATCAGCCGTACGTAGCTTTCAGTAGCAATCGTGCCCATCCCGCCAATAATGCTAAAAAAGTGTTTCATAGTTATTCACCTAGTTCTGACAAAACCTTTTTAACAACCTTCATATCGGTTGGGTATGGCGTGTCAACGCCACGGACTTTTTGGAACGCGTCAGCACCCTTCCCACAAATCAAAACGACGTCGTCTGGGCCCGCCATGGTAATCGCATCATGGATGGCCTTTTGACGGTCCAACTCAATTGTAACATCGCAACGATCATGATCGATGCCAGCGTCGATCTGTTCAGCAATCGCCCGCGGGTCTTCAAAACCAGGGTCATCAGTCGTCAAAAAGGCCTTATCCGCATACTTCGACAAACTTTGACTAAAGCCGGCGCGCCGATCGACCCCTTTGTCGCCAGGGGCGCCAACAACGACGATAATCTTTGGGTTGTCAAACTCGCGCTGCATAAAGCCCATCAAGGCCATCATTGAAGCTTTGTTGTGCGCATAGTCAACGACGATAAAGCCATGCTTATCGGTTGGCACAGTCTCCATCCGCCCTGGAATAGTCACGTGCCGAATGCCTTTAGCAGCAGTGTCGTGGTCAACTCCGGCCAGACCAGCGCCAATGATTGCAGCTGACCCATTAATCTGGTTGAAATCGCCGATCATTTGCAAAGTATAGTCGCCAGCGATCTTGAGCTTTTTAGCCTTGTCTGAACCATAAGAAATCTTGAAACGAGTTTCCCGCATATCAGTCTCTTCGGAAGAATAGCGGAAATCGATGGGTTGCTTCAAATTAGGATTATCAAATTCACTATTAGCAAAGAGATAAATACTGTCTGGGTTAGTCGTCGTCGTCGCAGCGGCATAGATTTCGTCGAAGTGGTTGCTTTGGGCATTAATAATGCACTTGCGCGAGTTAACCATCAACTGCAGCTTGCAGTGCAAGTAGTCAGCAAAGTTAGGGTGTTCGTTCGGCCCAATGTGGTCGGGCGTAATGTTTAGGAAAAAGCCCAAATCATAAGTTAAACCAAAGACCCGGTTCTTTTTGTAGGCTTGCGACGAAACTTCCATGACCAGGTGAGTCATCCCGTTGTCAACGGCAATCCGCATGTCACGGAAGAGGTCTAATGACTCCGGCGTAGTCAAACTGGATTTAAACTTGTCTTCTGGCTTAGGACCTACAATATCATCAACTGATGAAAACAGGGCCGTCCGGCCGCCATTGATTTGATCCAGGATATTCTTTAAAAAGTAAGCAGATGTGGTCTTGCCCTTAGTACCGGTAAAGGCAACAACATAAAGATCGTCCTGTGGAAAGCCAAAGAAGGCCGCAGACAATAAAGCCATCGCCTTAGTGACATCCCTGACGATCAAGGCATGCAAACCCACCCCTTCTGGGTAAGGCTGTTCTGCAACATAGCAATTAGCACCGTTCTTTTTAGCCATCGCTAAATAAGTCGGCCGGAAATTCTTGCCCTTGCAGAAGAACAAAGTATCGGTCTGAATATCTCTTGAATCATAAGAAATATATTCCATTTTTGTTGAAACAGCGTCTTGGACTGCACTGGACTTCAACAAGTGATGCTCTTTCAAAATTAAAATACAAGTATTTAAAGAAATGCTGCTCATGAAGGGCCCCCACAAAAATCTATTCTTTCTTTGCAGATTATATCATACCGTTATTACTGCTCGTTTTGCAGCGGCAGCAAAATTATAAAACTAGTTTTTTTAGCATTCGAGCGACAGCTGACTGTGCCATGGTGCAGCCCTACGATGCTTTTCACGATAGCTAGGCCTAACCCCGTACCACCGGTTGCCTGGTTGCGCGAAGTCTCCACCCGGTAAAAACGATCAAAAATCTTTTTCAGGCTGTCCTGGGGAATAGGTTCACCATCGTTTTCAACCCTTAACTCAACTTGTTTTTTATTGACTTCGTTAGCCACTAAGGAAATTTTAGTGGCGCCCTTGCCATACTTCAAAGCATTGGCAATCAGGTTGTTGTAAACACGAACTAGCTGTTCTGGGTCGGCTGCAATCTCTAAGTCCCGTGGCCTGGCGATGACCTCCAGCTCAATGCCTTTTTTCTGTGCCTCTAGTTCAAACCCAGCGGCCACCTGTTCCATCATGGAATAAATATGCAGGTGTCTTTGAATGTGCAGCTTAGTGTCGCTCGCATTAAGCTTGCTATAAGCCAGCAAATCTTCCGCCAACGACTTCATCTGCTTGGCCTTTAAATAGGCAATGTCGATATATTTATCAGCATCTTGTTGGTTCTTGTAAGCATGCGACTGCAGCAAGCCTAGGTAACCAATAATTGAAGTCAACGGCGTGCGCAAATCGTGGGAAACGTTGGTCAGCAAATCATCCTTGGATTTTTCGATTTGCCTTTCTTCGTTAACCGCTGCAACCGTGCTATCCACTAAAGAGTTGATGGAGTCGATTACGTGCTGCAGGTCCCGGCGCACCAAAAAATTGATCCGGTGGTCAAAATGGCCTTCAGCAATATAATGCAGCTCAGCGATCACATGCCGCAGTTGAATCTGGTGGTAGCGCCGAATCAGTCGCCAGTAGATGACGATGAAATCTAAGACTACCAGCATGATGATAAAGATCCCTTGCCAAGACCAGAGATGGTGGTTGCCAGCAAAAGTAACCGTACTTTTTAGAAAATAAATGCCCTCTTCCAAGCTATCGTTATTCACGATTGCCAGGTCGATGATGATAATCAGCGAGAGATTTAACAGTAAGAGCAAAATCAAAGTGACGATGCCTTCTGCAATCAGCTCGCTTTTTTCACGGGCAGTAAGCTTAATCGGCTGTTTTTTCATACTAAGCCTCGACCTTATAGCCAACGCCCCAAACAGTTTCAATGACCGCTTCGCCGCCAGTGGCTTTTTGAATTTTGTCCCGCAAGTGTGAGACGTGCACCATTACGGTCTTAGCGGACACAACAGACTCTTGCTGCCAAACGCGTTCAAAAATTTCATCGGCCGAAAAAACGCGATTCGGATAGCTAGCTAACAAGTATAAAATGCCAAACTCCAAGGCTGTCAGCTTGATCTCAGCGCCAGTCAGCGTTTTAACCTCATGTGAATCCTTATTAATTGTCAAAGGACCGACTTCTAAGACATCGGGCTGATCGCTTTTAACCTGCTTTTGGCTGCGTCGCAGCAGAGAACGAACACGGGCCATGACTTCTAACGGGTTGAAGGGTTTCACTACATAATCGTCAGCACCTGTAATCAGGCCCTTGATCTTGTCCATGTCGCCGCCTTTGGCACTGACAGCCAAAATTGGAATGTCAGAATCCTTGCGCACCTGTTTAATCACCTCAATGCCTGACATGTGCGGCATCATAATATCCAAAATCATGAGGGCAATGTCAGAATCGGTCGTCAGTTTAGTCAAAGCTTCCGCACCACTGTAAGCGCTAATTGGCTCGTAGCCTTCATTTTTTAAATAAATGCTCAATAATTCAACAATTTCTTTATCATCGTCTACAACGAGAATTTTCATCGCTTGGCTCATCCTCTTTTTCACTTGGTAAATACATTCTACCTTTTTTAACAGCAAAAAAGGGGAACAACACAAAAGCTGCTCCCCTATTTTGTTGTTAATTAAGTTCACGTTTGCCAGTGTAGAGCTGGTAGTAATAACCATGCTGGGCCAACAATTGTTGGTGGTTGCCAGCTTCAATGATATTGCCGTGGTCTAAGACCAAAATCAAGTCCGAGTTGACAATCGTGGACAACCGGTGCGCAATCACAAAACTGGTGCGCCCGGCTAGCAAGTTGTCCATCCCGGCCTGAACCGTTCTTTCGGTGTTAGTGTCGATGCTGGACGTTGCTTCGTCTAGGATCATGACCGGCCGGTTAGAAATCATTGCCCGGGCAATAGACAACAGTTGCATCTGACCTTGCGATAAATCACCACCGTCGCCATCGATCACTGTTTGGTAACCGTCGTCCAGTTCAGTGATGAACTCGTAGGCATGGGCCAAGCGGGCAGCCAGATAGACGTCGCTATCGCTTGCTTCGGCATTGCCAAAGCGGATATTTTCCATAATCGTACCAGTAAACATGTGCGTTTCCTGCAGAACAATCGAAACAGACGACCGCAGGGCGCGCTTGTCAATTTGCTTAGTATCCAAGCCATCATAAATAATCTTGCCCGAATTGATTTCGTAGAAGCGGTTGATCATGTTGGAAATAGTAGTTTTACCAGCACCCGTTTCACCGACCAAGGCAATCTTCATGCCTGGTTTGGCGTCAATATTGATGTCGTGCAAAATTTGCTGGCCTGGTACGTAACCAAAGTTAACGTGTTCAAATTTAATGTGGCCACGTACAGGCTTACTTGCAACTGTGCCATCAGACTGTGGCACTTGCCAACGCCAGGCACCTTTTAACTTCGGATCAGGCTTCAATTCAATCTTGCCCTTGTTGGTTTCCTCTTTTTGATCAAGCAGCGCAAAAATTCTTTTGGCACCAGCCAAAGCGAGGACAATCGAATTCAGCTGTTGAGAAATCTGCGCAACTGGCATCGCAAACGACCGTGTCATCTGCAAGAATGAAGCCAGCTGACCGATCGTCAGTTGAATAATGCCACCTAAAGACATCCCGCCGCCGATTAAGGCAATTAAAACGTACAGCAAGTTGGCCATATTGCCGACAATTGGGAAAAGCACCGTGGCAAAAATATTGGCCTTAGCAGAAGCATCTTGCAAATTGTGGTTGTACTTTTCAAAATCGTGGCGAACGTCATCTTCGTGGCTAAAGACCTTGATTACCTTTAAGCCACTCAACATTTCCTCGTTGTAGCCGTTCATCTCACCAACGCGCTTTTGCTGCAGGTTGAACTGCTTGCTGGAGTTGACGGTCAAGTAGCGAACAATGCCGTAGACCATTCCGAAAATCACAATTGAAATAATCGTCAGCTGCCAGCTTACCGCCAGCATCCCCAACAGGACAAACAGCCAGCTCAAGCCTGAATTAACCATCTGTGGCAACGACTGGTCAATCATCTGGTTCAAAGTGTCCACGTCGTTGGTGTAAGTACTCATGGTATCGCCGTACTCAGTTTGGTCAAAGTAGGCAATTGGCAAATGCTCCATGTGGTCAAACATCTCGTCACGCAGATTCTTTTGCACGCGTTGACCCACTAGCACCATTAAGCCAAAAGCCAGATAGTTGGCCAGGACCCCGATAATATAGATCAGAGCCATGAAGGCCAAAGCATGCAGCAACGGTCCAAAGTTCGGCGTCTTTTCACGCAGCATCGGCGTAATGTAGCGGTCGATCAACTGTCTAATGAACAGACTGCCGTAGACAATGGCACCAGCGTTTACCGCAATTGCCAAAACAGTAATACTGTTAAAAGCAGGTGCAGTCTTAAAGACGTACTTCAAAAGCCGGCCCAAAGTAGGCCACTCAATCATTTTAGCTTTGCTTTTTTTAGCAGTGACATCCATTTGTTTCACCTACTTTCCTTGTTCTGACTGGTAATCTGCAATTGTCTTATAGAATTTGTTCTTAGTCATTAATTCGTCGTGCGTGCCCACATCTTGGATCTTACCGTGCTCTAAAACGATAATCCGGTCGGCATCCTTAATGGAAACAATTCTTTGCGAAATAATGATCTTGGTCATGTGTGGCATCTCATCGCGCAGCGCAGTTCTAATGGCCCGCTCGGTCTTAGTGTCCACGGCCGAAGTCGAGTCGTCCAAAATCAGGATTTGCGGGTGCTTCAGCAAGGCACGCGCAATGGTAATTCTCTGCTTTTGGCCACCAGAAACGTTGTTGCCGCCTTGTTCAACCTTGGTGTCATAGCCATGTTCGAGCTCACGAATAAAGCCATCGGCATGGGCAATTTTAGCAGCGTGTACGATTTCTTCGTCGGTTGCCTGTTCATTGCCCCATTTAAGGTTGTCCTTAATTGTCCCCGTAAAAAGCACGTTCTTCTGTAAAACCATGGCGACGTTGTCACGCAAGGCGCGCAAATCATAGCTGCGCACATCGTGGCCACCGACAAAAACAGCACCACTTGTCACGTCATACAAACGTGGAATTAAAGAAACTAAGGTTGATTTAGAAGAACCGGTTTCACCGATAATCCCAATCGTTTCGCCAGGTCTAATGTGCAAGTTGATGTCGGACAAGACAGGGTGTTCGGCTTCTTTTTCATATTTGAAACTAACGTGGTCGAAGACAATATCGCCGTTGGAAACCTCCTTTAAAGGCTTCTTAGGATTGACAATGGTTGGCTTTTCGTTAATCACATTAGCAACACGATTGCCGGAAGCCTGTGCCATTGTTAACTGAGCAAAGACCATGGACAGCATCATTAAGCTATACAGTGCCGAGTTAGAATAGGAAAACATGGAAACTAGTTGACCGGCTTGCATGCTGCCAAAGACAATCTGCCGTGCACCAAACCAAGAAACGGCCAGCATTGACAAGTCCATAACTAAAACCAGCACTGGTCCGTTTAAAGTCATGATCAGCAAGGCTGTTCTGAACAGTTTGTAGATGTGACTAGTGGCTTTTTTAAATTCAACCGTTTGTTCAGGCTCATGAACGTAAGTTTTTACTTCGCGAATGCCCCGGACGTTTTCACGCACCACGCGGTTTAACCGGTCGTAGCCGCGGAAAATTCTGCCAAAGTAAGGAAAGCCTGCCTTTAAAATCAAGGCCAAGGCGATCGCCATCACAGGAACGGTAACCACGAAAATTAACGCCAGACGAGCGTTGATAATCATCGACATGACGATCGAGAAGATCATGATTAACGGTGCTCTGACAGCCATTCTGATCGACATTTGGTAAGCCATCTGAATATTGTTGACGTCGGTCGTCAGCCGGGTCACCAAACTAGAGCTAGAAAATTTGTCGATATTTTCAAAGGAATAGTCTTGGATGTGAAAAAACATATCCTGCCGCAAGTTGCCAGCTAGGCCGGCAGCCGCCCGCGACGAAAAGATACTAGCTCCGATACCTAAGGCCAAGGACAAAAGAGTAACCAAAACCAGAATCAGGCCCCATTTAGCAACATAGCCCATGTCCTTTTTCATAATCCCATTGTCAATTAAAATCCCCATGATATATGGGATCAGCATTTCGATAAATGCTTCGACTGAAACCAGAATTGGCGAAAAAATAGATTCTTTTTTGTACTCCCGGACCGATTTCATGATGGTCTTAAACATTGAACCCCTCCTTTTCTAATTCAAATAAAAGCAACTAGGCTACTGCCTACTTGCTTTTGAATAACTTATTAAAAAACAATTAATAACATTCTAATCTAATTCGCCAAAGTTGCAAAGGTGAATTAACGACGCCGGGGCGTCACCATCTCAGTGGTAATCCCTTTGGTCTTACGCCACAGCCAACGACCACCGTAAGCGACTGCCGCCACGAGCAAGTCAACGCCGCCCGGCAAAATTGGGTTAATGACGTTGATTGGCGGAATTGCCAAAACGGCTGCTACGATAAACAGAACAAAGATAGCGACCACGCCAAGCAAGACCAGTTTCCAGCCAGCCGGCCGGTCTTCCTTAGGCCGCGTCAGTACCTCATTGAAGTAGGTCATAGTCAGACCACAGAGAATGCCGATGACGATGAGGCTGACAATCCCCATAGCGGTACCGTTTTGTTCTTGTTGATTCTTCGGCGTCATGAAGGCAAAAATGCCGATGATCGCACCAAAGATCGTGATATACAGCAGAGCGTTGTCAAAGAATTTTTCTCTAAAAGTAAGGCTGCGTGGCTTGGGCTTCGGGTGCACAATTTCGTGGGCTTTTTCTTGGGGCGCCATCTTAAACAAAGCACCAGCAGTGATGCCCTTGCTCTGTGCCTGCACAATATCTTGCAGCATACCGTCAATTTCGGCCTGGGCCTTATCTGCTGTCATGCCCTCTGCTTTTAAGAACTTTTCCAAACGGAAAATATAATCCTGGTTTTTATTCGACAGGCGGGCATGCAATTCCGAGGCCGACATTTCCTCAATTTTAGCGTCGCGATCTGCAACTTCCGAGCGCTTCTGCATTTTTTCTTGTTGCTTAGCGCCGGCGTGTCTATTTCTTTCCTCGTTGTTATTGTTATCCATTGGTTTAGTCTCCTAAACGTTAAATCTGAATTCAATAATGTCGCCGTCTTGGACCAGATAGTCCTTGCCTTCGACACGCAGCTTACCGGCTTCTTTGACCTTCTGCATGGTCTCTAGTTTGTCTAGGTCAGCAAAAGAAACAACCTCAGCACGAATGAAGCCACGTTCAAAGTCTGAGTGAATAATCCCAGCGACCTGCGGGGCTTTCATCCCTTCGTGGAAGGTCCAAGCACGAGTTTCAGGACCGCCGGCGGTGAAGAAGGTACGCAGACCCAGAATATGGTAGGCCGCCCGAATCAAACGGTTCAAACCAGGTTCCTTAACGCCTTCCATTTCGAGCATTTCCTGCTTTTCATCACCATCCAAGCCAGCAATTTGCTCTTCAGCAGAGGCAGAAATACCTAAGGCTTCGGCGCCTTCACTTTCAGCATGCTTTTTCACAATTTGGAAATACTTGTCGCTTTCTGGATCAGCCATAGAACTTTCAGCAATGTTGGCTACGTAAATAACCGGCTTAGAGGTCAAAAGGAACAATCCTTTGACAATCTTTTGCTCATCGTCATTAAACTTAATCAATCTAACGGCTTTACCTTCCTCCAAAACAGGTTTGATCTTCTGCAGCACAGCGTATTCAGCCTTAGCTTCCTTATC
>JAXGWL010000017.1:0-9532 GCA_040773345.1 Lactobacillus sp.
CCGGTGATAACCATGGCGTGGTCCATCATGCTTTCGCCTGCGTCCAGGGCGTCAGCTTTCGACATGTCAAAGTCGACGTCAAATAGTTGATTTTTTTGGTACAAGTCGGTGTCCAGGTAGCCTAATTGACGTTCGGAGTCCTTCACGACGTTTGAACCAAACCAAACTACTTCACCACTTTGCAGCTGCTTGATGATCAAGTCTTTCATTTCGTCGATTGGCAGGTTTAAGTGGCGTACTTGGCGGCCGCCGTAAACGTTGCCTAAGTATTCAACTGAGAAGACTTTGTGGTAAGGCTTGTCAGCAGTTGGGGCGTTGATCGTGGAAACGTAGTCGGACAGGTTCCAGCCAACGTATTTCTTAAAGAAGTCCTTTGGCGTTTAGTCAGCATCACGGTGGAATTGACCTTTGTCGTCTTTGTATTCAAAGGCGAACTTGCGTGGTGGCACGCCTAAGGAGACGGCCAAGACGCGGTAAACTTCTTTCAGCATGGCTTGTTTTTTGTCTTCGACTTCTTCTTCGTTTTTGCCGTCAGCGATCATGCGCCGCAATGCCAAACCGTCCTTGCGCAGCAGGGTATTCAAGGTGTCGTTTAAGGCAGCCGAGTTTGCTGAGTTGGCGGTTTCCGGGTAAGCGTATTTAGGCACGATCCCGTACTTTTCAATGATGCCGCACAGCATGTCCCACTGACCGCCGTCTTGTTGTGGCGTAGCAAACAGGAAGGCTACTTTGCGGTCGCCTAAAGGCTTGCCGGCAGAGTTGATGACGTTTTCAAAGAACCAGTTGGCCTTTTCAAACTTGTCCCAGAAGTTAGTGTAGTTTTGGGACAATTCGAAGTCTTTGATGTTGAACTTCTTTTGAATTGAGTGGCGCATGGTGTTCAAAGCGGAAAACATCCAGCAACGGCCGGAACGCTTCTGGTCGGCCACCTTGCCCGTGTCAATTTCGATTGAGAAGGCAGGGTTCAGGTTAGTCTTCACAGCGGTGTTTTGACTGGCCTTGAAGATGCCGTTTTCTTGTGCAGCGTTAGCTGCAATTTGCATTGCCTTGTTGGCTTTAAAGTCTTTTTCAAAGCTGGCAATGGTATCATTCGTGATTTCTTTGACCATTCAATTAATCCTCCTTATAAAAATGGCTTCATTCTTAATTCTAAACTATTTGTCTTCTTTATGATACAGCCAGGCTGCGCTGTCTGCTCTTTTAAAAAAGGCCTGCCGAGCTAGCGGCCCCAGTGGCCAGATTTTGAGGCTTTGTTTTTTAGCCAAGGCGACGGCTCTGTTGACTAGTTCGGCGGCTAGTTCGTCTTTATGGCCAATAAACTGCGGGTTCACCATTAAATGGTTTAAAACCAAAACCCGGTCCTTTTTTAAAATTAAAACGCCGAGCTCAGCGGCCAGCTGGTCAGCAATTTTTTGCGTCAATGAAATCATTTTGTTATCCATAATTATCCTGGGCAGGTTAAAATACTATTGCTTTGCGTAATTTATTATAGCGAGGAAAAAGAACGAGGGAAGAACATGGCAGAAAAGACGCGTGGTTTTGAAATATGCGACAAGTACCGCGGGCGTAGTTTAAAGCTGCCGCAAAGGCAGACCTTGGCCAGCGCGGGTTATGACTTGGCAGCGGCGGAAGACATTACGGTGCCTAGCATTTGGCATTTGCGTTTTGTTCGCATTTTTCGGTTGATCCGCAATCACAATTTTTTAAATGAAAGCGACCTGTGCCAAGCTGATCAGGCCCTGCAGCCAACTTTGGTGCCCACAGGCGTGCGGGCCTACATGCCAGACGGCGAAGTCCTGCTCATCGCCAACCGCTCGTCCAATACCGTCAAAAGACGGTTGACTTTACCTAACGGTATCGGCGTCATTGACGCTGACTACTATGGCAATGAACACAATGAAGGCGAAATCTTCGTGCAGCTGGTCAACTACGGCGTGCGTGATTTTAAAATTAGCAAAGGCGAAAGAATTGCCCAGGGAATATTCATGCCTTATTTGAAAACCGACCAAGACGAGCCCAAAGCCCAAAAGCGGCAGGGCGGCTTTGGCTCGTCAGGTCTTTAGAAGGGATGGCACATGGCAAAAACTAAAAAGCAATATTGCTGTCAAAACTGTGGCTATATTTCGGCCGTTTATTTGGGGCGTTGTCCTAACTGCGGTGCCTGGAACCAGCTGGTCGCAGAAAAAAAGGAAGTCAAAAAGGTTTCCACGAAAGCAACGGCCAGTCGGCTGATGATCACCAGCACGCATGGTCCGGTCAAGATGGACCAGATCAAAGCTGAAAAAGAAGAGCGCATCAACACCAACATGAGTGAGGTCGACCGTGTCTTAGGCGGTGGCATCGTGCCAGGGTCTTTGGTCTTAGTTGGCGGCGACCCGGGAATCGGCAAGTCGACCTTGCTGCTCCAGATCACGGCCTTTTTGGCTGCAAAATACAAGGTGCTCTATGTGTCTGGGGAAGAGTCAGCGGCTCAAATCAAGATGCGGGCCGACCGGCTGGGCGCGGGTCACAGTGGCGTGCTGCTCTATCCTGAAACCGACATGCAGGAGATCGTCGGTCAGATCCACGAGCTAGCGCCTGATTTTGTTGTCATCGACTCCATTCAAACGATGAACGAGCCTAGCCTGGATTCGATGGTCGGTTCCGCCTCCCAAGTGCGCGAGATCACCAGTCAGCTGATGAAGCTTGCTAAAAGCGAGCAGATCACAATTTTTGTTATCGGCCACGTGACTAAAGAAGGCAGCATTGCCGGGCCAAAGATCATGGAGCACATGGTTGACACGGTACTGTACTTTGAAGGCGACAAGCACCACTCTTACCGGATTCTGCGTTCTGTGAAAAACCGCTTTGGCGCGGCCAATGAAATTGGGATGTTTGAAATGCATTCCGATGGTCTCAAGGAGGTCACGAATCCGTCGGCTATTTTCTTAGAAGAACGGCTGCCTAATTCGACGGGTTCAGCTGTCACGGCTACTTTGGAAGGCACCAGATCGCTTCTGGCCCAGGTGCAAGCACTGGTCACGCCGACGGCCTTTGGCTACGCCAAACGAACGGCATCGGGGATCGACTACAACAAGATGGCGTTACTATTAGCTGTCTTAGAAAAAAGGGGCAACCTGATGTTACAAAACCAAGACGCGTTTATGATGGCGACGGGTGGGCTGAAGCTCACCGAACCAGCTGTCGACCTAGCTCTAGCGGCCGCCGTGGCCTCGAGCTATAAAAATAAGGAGATCAAGCCCACCGACTGCTTTGCCGGTGAAATCGGCTTGACGGGCGAAGTACGCCGCATCAACCAGGTGGTGGCGCGGGTCAATGAGGCTGAAAAAACGGGCTTTAAGCGCATTTTCTTGCCTAAGCACAGTGTGACGCGCAAGCTGCAAGCAAGCCATGACATCGAAATTGTCGGCGTGGCCAGCTTGCCGCAATTGCTGCACCTGCTCTTTGACTAGCCAAACGCGCCTGAAAAAGTTAAACTATATTGGTTAAAAACTCACATTAAATAAAAAGAGGCATTTTAAATTGGCAAAAGATAAAATTCGGGTCAGATACGCCCCAAGTCCTACCGGACACTTGCACATCGGTAACGCGCGGACCGCGCTTTTCAACTACCTATTCGCCCGTCACAACAAGGGCACCATGGTGCTCAGAATTGAAGACACCGACCAAAAACGCAATGTCAAGGGCGGTTCCAAATCACAGATGGAAAACTTGAAGTGGTTAGGCATCGACTGGGACGAAGGTCCTGACATCGGAGGCCCTTACGGCCCATACCGCCAGTCCGAAAGAAAGGATATCTACAACAAGTACATCCAACAATTGTTGGACGAAGACAAGGCCTACTACTCCTTTGAAACTGAGGAAGAGCTGACCGCCCAGCGGGAAGAACAACGCGCTATGGGCATTGCCCCTCACTATACCTATGAATACGAGGGCATGACGGCTGAAGAGATTAAGAAATCCCAAGACGAAGCACGCGCCAAGGGCTTAAAGCCTGTTGTCCGTATTCACGTACCAGAAAACGTGACCTACGCTTGGGACGACATCGTTAAAGGCCACTTGGAGTTTGAATCAGACACCATCGGCGGCGACTTTGTCATCCAAAAGCGGGATGGCATGCCAACCTATAACTTTGCCGTTGTTGTTGACGATCACCTGATGAAGATCACCCACGTGCTGCGGGGCGACGACCACGTTTCAAACACGCCAAAGCAGCTGTGCGTTTACCAGGCCTTAGGCTGGGAGCCACCAAAGTTTGGCCACATGACTCTGATCATCAACGCCGCTACTGGCAAGAAGCTGTCCAAGCGTGACGAAAGCGTGCTGCAGTTCATCGAACAGTACCGCGATTTAGGCTACCTGCCTGACGCGATGTTCAATTTCATCACGCTCTTGGGTTGGTCACCGAAAGGCGAAAGCGAGATCTTCTCTAAGCGCGAGTTCATCAAGCAGTTCGATCCAAGCCGCCTGTCGAAGTCACCAGCAGCCTTTGACCAAAAGAAACTTGACTGGGTCAACAACCAATACATTAAAAAAGCCGACCGCGACACTTTGCTGGACCTGGCCTTGAACAACTTGCAAGAAGCAGGCTACGTCGAAGACAACCCGACTCCTGAAAAAATCGAGTGGGTGCGCCAGCTGGTCAACATCTACTCCGTACAGATGTCTTACACCAAGCAGATTTTGGACGTCGCCAAGATCTTTTTCAAAGAGCCCCAAGAACTGTCTGAACAAGAATTGGCTGAAATCAAGAAAGACGACGGCCGCGTAGTCATCGAAGAGTTCAACCGCCAACTGGAAAAGCTGTCCCGCTTTAGTTCCGTGCAGATCATGAACGCCATTTTTGCTACGCGGAAAGCAACCGGCGTCAAGGGCCGTAAGCTCTACATGCCAATTAGAATCGCCACGACTCGTTCGATGGTGGGCCCTGGCATTGGCGAAGCGGTCGAATTAATGGGCAAAGACGAAGTGCAAAAACACATCGCTTTGACCTTAAAAGAAATGGCTGCTGCTGGTTTATAAACACACACAGGCCACGCACTGGTGTGGCCTTTTTTAGTAAGTTAGGGTTTGTCATGAAGGTTTTCAACACACTGACTAACAAAAAAGAAGAGTTTAAGCCCCGGCAAGCGGGCAAAGTCAGCATGTACGTCTGTGGCCCGACCGTCTACAACTATATCCACCTGGGCAATGCCCGCAGCGTCATTGCTTTTGACACCATTCGGCGCTATCTGGAATACCGCGGTTACCAGGTGAAGTTTGTGTCCAACTTTACCGACATTGACGATAAGATGATCAAAGAAGCCCGGCGCTTGGGCATCACGGTGCCAGAACTCGCTGAAAAGTTTATTGCGGCCTTTAAAGAAGACACGCAAGCCCTAAACGTCGAACCGGCGACCATCAACCCGCGCGCAACCCACGAGATTCCGGCCATTATTGCCTTTGTGCAAAAATTAATTGCCAAGGGCTACGCTTACCAAGCTGGCAGCGACGTCTACTACCGGGCCCGCAAGTTTAAACACTATGGGCAGTTGAGCAAACAACGCTTGGACCAGCTGGAAGAAGGGGCCTCAGAACGTTTAGACCCAGACGAGCAAAATAAAAAAGAAGATCCCCTTGATTTTGCCCTGTGGAAAGGCCAAAAAGCACCCGACGAGATTGCCTGGGACTCGCCTTGGGGTAAGGGTCGTCCGGGTTGGCACATTGAGTGTTCGGTCATGAGCACCAACTATTTGGGCGATACGCTCGATATCCACGGCGGTGGGGCCGACCTGATTTTCCCGCACCACGAAAATGAAATTGCCCAAAGCGAGGCAGCAACCGGTAAAAAGTTTGTGGACTACTGGCTACATAACGGCTTTGTTACGGTGGGCAAAGAAGAGACTAAGATGTCAAAGTCTTTGCACAACTTCATCACTGTGCGTGACGCCTTGCAAAAGTACGATCCCCAAGCCTTGCGCTTTTTCATGGCTTCTGTCCAGTACCGCCGGCCGATCAACTTTTCTAAGGACAACATCGCTCAGGCTGCCATCATTGTGCAGCGTTTTAAAAACGTATTGTCCGCTGCCGAATTTAGAATTCAGGATCAAACAGTAAGTAAAACAAACCCGGCTTTAGCTGTTGCTTTAACTAAAGCAGGCAGCGACTTTAAGGCAGCGATGGATGATGATTTCAACGTGCAAAACGCCTTGACGGCCATTTATTCGTTGCTGACGAAAGTCAACGAGGCCTTAGCTGATGAACAAGTCGACAAAGACGTCTTGCACAAGTTCATCGCAGATTTAACCGCCTGGCTGCAGGTCTTCGGACTGGACTTTTCTAAAAAAGACAGTGCTGATGCCGAAATTGCAGAGTTGGTCAAAAAGCGGGACGCTGCCCGCAAGAACAAGGATTGGGCTACTTCGGACAAGATCCGAGACCAGTTGAAGGAAATGGGCGTCACCGTGCTGGACACGCCGCAAGGAACGAGGTGGCAGCGTGCTTAAGATCAAACCTTTAACAGAACAAAACATTGAGCCCGGTCAGGTGAAAGCCTTGACGCTGGCCTACGTCGGGGATGCCAGCTATGAACTTTACATCCGCCGCCACCTGGTCTTAGGCGGTCTGGCCAAGCCCCAAAGCTTGCAGCACCATGCGACCTACTACGTGTCTGCCAAAGCCCAAGCCGGTCTGATTAGTTTAATGCAGGAACAAAAGCTGCTGACAGAGGAGGAATTAGAGATCTTTCGCCGTAGCCGCAATGCGCACAGCCACACGCACGCCAAAAACACGAAAGTGGCCACTTACAAGCTGTCGACTGGCTTCGAAGCCGTCATCGGCTATTTGGAATTGAAAAATGACCACCAGCGGGTCGATGAATTGTGTCACTGGTGTGTTCAGCAGATCGAAGAAGGGAAGCTGGCGAAGTATGACTTCGAATAAAGACTTTGTATTTGGTCGTCACGCTGGGCTAGACTGCCTGGCCATGGAACCCGCCGCCAAAATTAATAAGGTCCTGCTGCAGACGGGGGTGCAAGAAGAATTTGCGCAAAAAGTGCTGCAACTGGCCCGTAAAAAGGGCCTCTTCGTCCAGCGCGTGCCTCGCAAAAAGCTCGACCAGATGACTAACAATGGCAATCACCAAGGCCTAGTCGTCACAATTGCGAGCTTTACCTATGCTGACTTAGACACAATTTTGCCTGAGCTGGAAGAAAATGGCCGCCAGCCTTTTTTGCTGATGCTGGATTCAATTGAAGACCCCCACAACCTAGGCTCCATTTTAAGAACCTGTGATGCCACTGGCGTCGACTTGGTGATTATCCCCAAGCACCGAGCCACAGGACTCACACCTGTCGTGGCCAAGACTTCGACGGGGGCTATTGACCACGTGCCAGTCGCGCGTGTGACCAATTTGGCACGGACCGTGAAAAGCCTTAAAAAACGGGGCTACTGGTTCTTTGGCACGGCCATACAGGGCATTGACTGTCGCCGCTGGGATGCCAAGGGCAAGACCTGCCTAGTCATCGGCAACGAGGGCAAGGGCGTTTCGCGTTTGCTTTTAAAAGAGATGGATGAAACTTTAACGATCCCAATGATCGGGGAAGTCCAGTCGCTAAATGCCAGTGTGGCCACGGCCGTTTTGCTCTACCAAATGTTCAACAGCCGGCACCCTTTGAAAAAGTAAGACAGAAAAGATGAGTTGTTGCGACAATCTAGTACAGATGGCTGGGCTTGTCGCATTTGAACAAAGGTTCGCTTCTGCGGACCTCTTTTTTTGTCCATGCTAAAAGACAGAAAAGAGGAAAACTTGATGAGCGAACAGGAACTTTTAAATTTGGTCCGACAAAAAGACAACGAGGCGTTAATCAGCTTGTGTGAGCAATACCAGCCCTTAATTTTAGGGGTCCAAAAACGCTACCAGTTGCGCTATTACGACTTTGATGACTGGCGCCAAGAGGCCATGCTGGTCTGTTATGAAACGGCCTTGGTCTATGATGAAAAAAAGCTAATGTCTTTTGGCAGCTTTTTCAAGCTGCGCCTTTATAATCACGCCCGCAGCCTGTTGCGCTACCAATTGGCGGCCCGGCGTGCTCAAGATGCTAAGGCCGCTTCGTATGAGGCGGCCGTTGCAGCTGGCTTGCCAGAGCCCATGAGTCAGGATGCCATTGGCGAGCGGCCTTGGCAGGAAGCCTACCAGGCTTGCTGGGGGCATTTGTCCGAACGTGAGCGCGCAGCTCTGCTGGTCCAGATTGGGCGGCTAAGTAAAGAAGAAGCCAAAAGCCGGACGGCCTGCACAGAAACACAACTACAGCAGGCGCAGCAGCGCTGCAAACGCAAATTGCGGGCCGAATTGCTTGATTAAAGGGCTTTCAGAATGGCGCCTAGATTAAAAATAGTTTATAATTAAGCTCGTAGAGTTATTTTAGGAGGTAATTTAAGATGGCAGAAATTATTAAGACGGCTTTACTGGATCGTCACATGAAGGAAGTTTTTGACTGGAGCGACTCAAACATGCCAGTTAGAGATGCTCTGTGGGACTACTTCATGGAGAAGAATGGTAGAGATACCATGAAGACTGAAGAAGATATGCTTCAGTTTTTGAAAGACTCAGACGACAAGATCGAAGCCTTCGTCAACGAAAATCTTAAGAAATAAAGCCGACTAAATTATTAATTCTACGCACAGTGGCCACGCTTTGTTTGGCTACTAAGAAAACAGCTCTCCTGCCAGGGCTGTTTTTTTGCTATCTTGAATTAACAACAGTGATTATGCTAAAATTACACGAGTTTAGGAGTGATCGTATGGCTGTCAAAAAAGCGGCCTTGGCCTGCAGCTTGTGTGGGTCGAGAAATTATTCAATCACGGCCAGCAAGACCAGAACAAAGCGGCTAGAGCTGCGCAAGTTCTGCAAGCACTGCGGCAAGATGACTTTACACAAGGAAACGAGGTAGGCAAGGATGATTAAGTTTTTTAAAGGCGTCAACGAGGAAATGCGTAAGACAACCTGGCCGACTGCCAAAGAAAACCGTCATGATACCTCGATTGTGGTGGTAACTTCGGTCTTGTTTGCTCTTTTTTTGGGCGGACTAGATTGGCTGTTTAGCACGTTAATCAAGGCATTCATGTAAGAAAAATGTGCTATAATTAAAAAAGAAGCGAGGCCTCTGTGACAGAGGTTTTTTGTTTGCTTTAAAAAAAGGAGAACAACATGGTAGAAACGGCAAAAAAAAGATGGTATGTCCTGCACACTTACTCAGGCTATGAGGATAAGGTAAAAGCTGACCTGCTTTCGCGGGCCCAATCAATGGGGATGCAAGATTACATTTTTCGGGTCGTCGTGCCTGAACAGGAAAAAATCGGCATGTACCGCGGTAAAAAGCAAGAAATGGAAGAAAAAACCTTTCCTGGCTACGTCTTAGTTGAAATGGTCATGACTGATGAAAGCTGGTTCGTTGTCCGCAACACGCCTAACGTCACCGGCTTTGTTGGCGCCCACGGTGGTGGTTCCAAGCCAGCTCCCCTTTTGGACTCAGAAATTAAGACGATCTTAGCG
>JAXGWL010000018.1:0-9240 GCA_040773345.1 Lactobacillus sp.
ATGTCAGAAAAGATGCTGCGCACCAAGCTCATTGGTGACAAGCTGGCTAGTCAATTTGGCTTGTCAGAGCAAGAAGCCAAGGACTTTGACCGGGCAGCTGACATTTACAAGTTTGACTTAGTCACCGATATGGTTGGTGAATTTGCCGAACTGCAAGGTGTCATGGGGATGCACTATGCCCGCCTGGCCGGTGAAGATGAAAACGTCTGCGTCGCCATCAAGGAACACTACATGCCGACTAGTGCCGAAGGCGCCTTGCCACAAAATAAGGTTGGTGCGTTGTTATCAGTCGCCGACAAGTTGGACACGATCATCAGCTTCTTTGGCGCTCAAATGATCCCAAGCTCGTCCAACGACCCTTATGCTTTGCGGCGTGCTGCTTACGGAATTGTACGCATTTTGTTGGACCAAGGCTGGGCTTTGGACTTCAAGCAAGAGTTGCCGGCTTTGCTTCAAGCGGTGGCTGGCAAGACGAAGGCTACTTTGCCAAAAGGCGACAAGGCCATTCAACAGATTGCTTCCTTTATCCGGGATCGGGTCAAGCAGTATCTGCAAGCCCATGACTACCAATACGATGTCATCGACGCTGTACTGGCTTCTAGCCAACAAGACCCCATCCAAATGCTGGCTGCTGCCAAGACCTTGCAGACCCACCACGATAGTGCCGACTTCAAGCCAGTCGTTGAAAGTCTGACAAGAATCAGTAGCATTCTGGCCAAGGGCCAAAAGCAAGCTGCAGCTAATGTAGATGAGAGTTTGTTTGACGACGAAACAGAAAATGAGCTTTACCTGGCCACTCAAAAATTAGCCGCGCTCGCCAACAGTGACATGAACGGGCTGTATGCCGGCTTTGTCCAACTGCAGCCGGTCATCGATGCCTACTTCAACACCAATATGATCATGGCCAAGGACCCAAAGGTGCGGGCTAACCGCTTGGCACAATTGACCTTGATCAACCACCTGGCAGAGCGAATGGGCGACTTGAGCAAGCTGGTAATTAAGTAGAAAATGAAAGGGCAGTGAAGCATATGGCTGGCAGAATTCCAGAAGCGACCATCAATGAGGTGCGCAACGCCGTGAACATCGTTGACGTTGTCAGCCAGTATGTTTCTTTGACAAAAAAAGGCAAAGACTATGTGGGTCTTTGCCCTTTTCATCAAGAAAAAACACCCTCATTTACCGTCAACGAACAGAACCAATTTTTTAAGTGTTTTGGCTGCGGCAAAGGCGGCAATATCTTCAAATTTTTGATGTATCAGGAAAACCTAACTTTTCCTGAAAGCGTGCGGCAAGTCGCCGATTTTGCCAACATTAAGATTGCTGACGCTGGCCCTGTGGCGCCAATCAGCCCGTTGCGGCGGATGTACCAAGATGCGCAGGACTTTTACCAACACATCCTGGTCGCCACCAAATTAGGCGAGCGGGGTTTACGCTATGCCAAACAAAGGCAGCTTTCGCAAGACCTGCTAGCCCACTTTCATATCGGCTATGCCCCCGACAACGAGCAGTTGCTGTTGACTTTTTTGCGCAACAAGCACTACGAGGAAAACGATCTGCAGGCAAGCGGCTTATTTATCCAGGCCCAAAATGGTCAGCTTTATGACCGTTTTCGTGACCGGTTGATGTTCCCTTTGGACGACGAGCATGGTCAGCCCGTAGGTTTTTCTGGTCGCCGCATTTCAAACGATAAGACCCTTGCCAAATATATGAACAGCCCGGAGACCAAGCTATTTAAGAAATCAAAATTGCTTTTCCATTTTGCCGAGGCAAAAAAAGCGGCCCGGCGTGAAAAGCACTTGGTTTTATATGAAGGCTACATGGACGTGATTTCTGCCTATCGTGCGGGCGTGCAGGCGGGTGTAGCTTCAATGGGTACCAGCCTGACCCAAGAGCAGGTCTATCTTTTGCGCAGAGTGACGCCGAATATTGTCATCAACTATGATGGCGACGACCCTGGCGTCCACGCAGAGGAGCGCGCGGCCCGGATGTTTCAGGCCGCTGGTCGCTTTAATTTAGGGATCGTGGTTTTACCTGAAAAGCTTGATCCGGACGAATACGTCAAAAAGTACGGTGCCGAAAAATACCGGGGCCAACTCAAGGCTGCGCAAAGTCCGACGGACTTTTTTATCAGCCGTTATGCCAGCCAATATGACTTGGACAACGACCGTGAAAAACTGGCCTTTATTGACCAGGCCGTGGGTGAAATTGCTCGCCTAGCTGACCCAGTTGCAGAAGACGTCTTTTTAAATAAACTGGCGAAGCAAACTGGGGTTAGTCACGATGCGCTGTCAGTGAAGCTAATGCAGGCGCGTCGCCGGCAACGGCGCATGCGCAGCAATCGTGGCCTGTCTGCGGCAGAAACGCACGAAGATGCCCCGCTGACAGCTACAAAAGAAGTAGTGAATTTGACACGGCGCAATCATCCTATCCAGGACCGGTTGCTGTACTTATTTATTAATTTTGATGATGCCCGTGACTATCTTTTAGAAAAGCACTTCTTGTTTCCTGATGAAGAATATGCCCAGTTGGCCGAAGACTGGCTGCGCTACCAGGAAACACATGCGGCCCCCAATATTAAAGATTTTGCCGATTATGTACCCGCAAAGCTACAGGATATTGTAGTCGGCATTGCCATGCAGCAATGGCCTAGGTCATTTAGCGATGGCGAATTGAACCAGGCTTTAACGCGTCTGGCCCAGCTGAGCATTGACCAGCAAATTAGCCAGCTGCAAGAAAAATTAACACAAGCCAAACAGCGGCAGGACAGCGCTGATGAAGTCAAGATCATCAACCAAATTCTTGCCTTGAAAAAACAAAAAGACTTAGGGAGGAGAACTGCTCATGACCAAAAAGATTAGCAGCAACCAAGACACCCCAGATCAGGAAAAGCTGCGCGCTGTGATCAAAGAAATCGTGCAACAAAGCAAAAAAAAGCACCGGCTGACGCAAAAAGAGCTGCAAGACCGCCTGCTGACTCCTTTTAAGCTGACGGGGGAAGCAGTTGACCGGCTGGTGCAAGAGTTGCAGGATGCCGGCATCAGCATTGTCGATGAGAAAGGCGAGCCGGCACCGCTTGCTTTGCAAACAGAAAAGCACCTTGAGAAAAAAGAATTGAAGGATCTGTCGGCGCCAGCTGGCGTTAAGATGAATGATCCCGTCCGGATGTACTTAAAAGAAATTGGCCGGGTACCTCTCCTTTCTAGTGAAGAGGAGGTTGCTTTGGCAAAACGGATTGAACAGGGTGATGAGACTGCCAAGCAGGAATTGGCCGAAGCCAACCTGCGCTTGGTTGTCTCAATTGCCAAACGCTACATTGGCCGTGGCCTGTCCTTTTTAGACTTGATTCAAGAAGGCAATATGGGTCTGATGAAGGCCGTCGACAAGTTCGACTACAAGCTGGGGTTTAAGTTTTCAACTTATGCGACTTGGTGGATCCGGCAGGCGATCACCCGAGCGATTGCTGATCAGGCCCGGACGATCCGCATCCCAGTCCACATGGTGGAAACAATCAACAATCTGGTACGAATCAGACGGCATTTGCTGCAGGATTTAGGTCGGGAAGCACGGCCCGAAGAAATTGCAGCTGAAATGGAGCTGCCAGTTGCCAAAGTGCGCGATATTATGAAGATTTCGCAAGAACCGGTTTCACTTGAGACGCCGGTCGGTGAAGAAGAGGACTCGCACTTAGGCGACTTTATTGAAGACAAGGGCGCGACTTCCCCTGAACAGCACGCTTCGCGTGAAATGCTGAAAAGCGAGCTGAGCGACGTTTTGGGCACTTTGACGGACCGGGAAGAAAACGTGTTGCGGCTGCGTTTTGGCCTAGTCGATGGCCGCACGCGCACCTTAGAGGAAGTTGGCAAAGATTTTGGAGTTACGCGGGAGCGGATCCGGCAAATCGAGGCCAAGGCGCTGCGCAAGCTGCGCCATCCCAGTCGCTCCAAACAGCTGCGTGATTTTTTGGACGACGAAGATTAATTGTGGCTCTGGCCGGTTGGCCAGGGCTTTTTTGCAGGAAGGTAAATTAAATGGATTATCGTTTACGGCGCTTGGCGCAAATGGTAGAACCAGGCACGCGCTTGGCTGATATTGGTACCGACCATGCTTATTTGCCGATTTGGTTGGTCAAAAGAGGTTTAGTTGACTTTGCCATCGCATCGGATATTCGCCAAGGCCCCATTCAAAATGCCCAAAGCAACGTCCAAGCTGCGGGTTTAACCAACCGAATTAGCGTGCGGCTGGGGCCAGACTTGACGACTGTTAAAAAAGAAGATGCGATTGAGACGGTTGTCATTGCCGGCATGGGCGGCGATTTAATCCGGTCAATTTTAGTGGCCGCACCGCTTTTTCCAAAATTAGTGTTAGAACCCAATATCGGCGAACCAGGTTTGCGGACCTGGCTGACCGTGCATCGCTACCGCATCAATCAAGAAGAGTTGCTGTTTGACAAGGGTCATAGCTATGAGCTAATTCAGGCTTTTTTGACAGATCAAAAACAAGAGCTCTCTGAACGGGAGCTGCTGTTTGGTCCCGAAATTTTAAAGCACAAAGGTGCGGCCTTTCGGCAAAAATGGTGCGGGCAGCTGGCCTACTTTAAGAAACTTGAACAGGCCTTGCGCCAGGCCCAAAACCCCGACCAAACCAGGTTAACCGCATTAAAGGACAAGCAAAAATTAATCGAGGAGGAGCTTAATGACTAAGGCAGCAGATATTGTCGCTATTTTAAATGAACACTTTCCAGAAAAATTAGCTGTGGCCGGTGATCCCGTGGGCTGGCAGTTGGGCGACCAGCAGCAAGAGGTTAAACGCGTGCTGACTACTTTGGACGTACGGCCCAATGTGGTTGCCGAAGCGATCGCCAAAAATGTCGACTTGATCGTGAGCCACCATCCCTTAATTTTTCGGCCGGCCAAAAATTTGGATTTGGCTAACCCGCAATACCGCATGTATGCAGAACTCTTAAAGGCTGGCATCGGCGTTTACGCGATTCACACTAACTCTGACAAGGCTGACAATGGTTCGAGCCAGTGGGAGGCCGAAGATCTTGGGCTGCAAGAGATTCAGCCTTTTTGCTCAGACAAAGACGGCATCGCCATTGGCCGGCAGGGTGTGCTAGAAAAAGCACTCACGGCACGTCAATTTGCGGATTATGTGGCCCAGCACATGGGTCTGCACTATGTGCGACTGATTGCCGGCAATAATGAAAAAATTGTCAAAAGCGTTGGCCTAGTCTGTGGCGATGGCAATAAATTCTGGCCCCAGGCGGTCCAAGCTGGGCTAGACGCCTACGTGACTGGGGATGTTTACTACCATACTGGCCACGACATGATCGCCAACGATTTGGTCGTCGTTGATCCAGGTCACTACACGGAAAAGATCTTTGCGGACCGCATTACGCCCATGCTGACTGCTTGGTGTCAAAAAGCTAAGCAACAGGTCTTAGTCATTAAGTCCGAAGCAGTCACGGATCCATTCCAAAATATCTTCGAGTGAAACAAAAAGGACAATTTTTAGTAAATCTTAAGATATTTGTCTATTTTTTAAATTGCTTAGTAAAAGCGATGTAAGGGATTTCATAATCTTAAGAAAAAGTTATGCACCTACAATATTTTATTGAAAATAGGTATGCAAATGGCTCTAACAAGGGCTTTTGCAGACCTATTTTTTTGCGATTTTCTTTGTCAAAAAACTGTGAAACGCTCATTTGCGAATGAAAAAGTTTGTTGACAAGAACCGGCAATCTTGCTACTTTATTACTGTATTAAATAGCTAATACAGTAATAAATAAATTGGAGCGATGAGATGAAGTTTCAAGACAATATCCCAATTTATTTGCAGATCGAGGACAACTTGTACCAAGAGATTGCGCTGGGGCATTTAAAGCCCGGCGATCAGCTGCCATCGGTGCGGCAACTAGCTGTGCAACAGACGGCTAACGTCAATACGGTCCAGCGAGCCCTGCGGCAAATGCACGAGCGGGGCATTATCTTTACCAGGCGCGGCCAGGGCAATTTTGTTACTACCGATCAAAAACTGCTCGCACAAACGAAGCAAAGATTGGTGACTGAGCAGTTGGCTAAGTTTGTGGCCGGCCTGCGCGATTTAGGTTTAAGTGACGCCGAGATTGAGGCAGCGTTAGCCGACTATCTGCAAAATAAGGAGGAAGAGCAAGATGACTGAATTGTTAACCGTCAAAGATTTAACTTATAAAAAAAGCCAGAAGACAATTTTAAACCACCTAAATTTGACCTTAAGCACTGGTAAAATTGTGGCCATGCTTGGTTTAAACGGGGCAGGCAAGACGAGCTTGATGCGGGTCATCGCTGGTGAGGCGCAAAACTGGCGCGGCCAGGTTGCTGTGGCTGGTGAGGAAAAGGCGCCGTTGCGTAAGGCCAACATATCTTTTACCGATAATTTGTCTGCTTTTCGCGGTGGGACTAAGATTAGGACGGTAGTTGGTTTTTATGCTGATCTCTTCCCAGATTTTGACCGTGAAGAGTTCGGTAAAATGGCTGCTTTCATGAATATTGATACGGACTTGCGCTTGCGTGAGCTGTCACGGGGGATGAAAGAAAAAGTGGTAATCGCTTTGACGCTAGCCCGGCAGACACAGTTGTACTTGCTGGATGAGCCGTTTTCAGGCATTGACCCGTTGACGCGGAAGCGCATTATCAACTCGCTGCTGCTTTGGAAAAATAACCAGGCAACGATCGTGATCTCTGACCACTTTGTCAACGAAATTGCCTCGATTTTAGACGAGGTCGTGATTATTAAGGACCAAAACGTGGCCGCTCACCGGTCGACCGATGATATTCGTGAAAAAGGCCAGAGCATTGAGGAATTCTTTGAAAGCTTCTATGGTGAGGAGGATTAAGCATGACTTCATTTGGCAAAGTTTTTAAGGCAATGTTTAAGCAAAAAATACGGTTAGTCTGGACCCTAATCGTGCTAAATTTTGTGGCTAGTTTGATCTCAGTCATCAGCAACCATAAGACGCTGGTCGACGGCAGTATCGCCGAGATGCCCAAAAACGTGTCACCAGCAGTGGCTTGGCTGTTGAGTTATGGCGTGGTCTTTATTGGCGTGGGTTTGATCGTTGACTTTATTTACTTTTGTATGACGGTCGAATACAATGAGCGGATTAATAACGCTAGCACCTGGCGGTTAGTGCCGATTTCAGCCGGTAAGCTGCTAGGCACTAACTACCTGACATCACTGGTTGACTGCATCATGATTACAGCCATTCAATTCGTGATCGGCTTGCTGTGCTTCATTCCAGTCTTTTCAAATAAGGCAATTGTGCATGACATGGTGCACGGCAGCTTCCCTTGGGGTAAGTTCTTTAGCCAGAGCGCTTGGTTTGTCGTCACTGTGCTTTTGAGTGCAGTCTTGTTCTACGCCTTGATCACGCTGCTCAATTTAGGCGGGCGTGCGATTGCGGACTTCTTGCCAATGCGCTCAGGCCGTGCCATTGTCTTCGTCATTCGGCTGGCCTTGTTCATCGCCATGTTCTACATGCTGAATTACTACGCAAAGATCTTGATCGTTCACACTAATATGCCTGATTCACCGTGGGGCAGTGTCTTAGGTCTCTTTATCCTAGACGTCATCTTTTGCACGATTGATTGGTTGCTGGTTGATCGGTACGCAGAAGCTACAAGTACTAATTAAGAGATAATAAAAAGCGATTCTTTAAGCATCGCTTTTTGTCTGTTCAAAATGATTGGTAACTTTTTACAAGTTTGTCGTCATGTAGTCCAGTAGCTGGGCGGCTTCTTCGTCGCTGTAGCTGCCATTGCCGGACTTCATGGCGTGTACTTTTTCAACTGACAAATGGCTGGCAAAAGCCAAGTCGTTATCAGAAACATTGTGTTTCGTTTCAAAATCAATGATTGCGTCTGCGATTTCTGTAAGTTCCATGATTGCTTCCCTTAGAATGTTTTCATCTTGTTTAATGGGTAATAGCGCCATTCGACTTTGCCAATGATGGCGCTGCGTTTAATAAAACCAATAATCCGCGAGTCCTTTGAGACATTGCGGTGGTCACCCATGACAAAGTAGCAACCCTTTGGGACTCGTTTTCGGCCCAAAGTACTCTTTAAAGTAAAGTTGTTGGTGTAAAGCTGGCCCATGGGCAACTTGCTCTTGTACTGGTCGAGATAGGGCTCTTTAATCGGCCTGCCGTTGACATAGGTGGTGTCATTTTTAGAAGAAACGGTGTCACCAGGCAGGCCGATAATGCGTTTGATGTATTCGGCGCCTGGTTCATCTGGTGCGTTCAGGATCACAATGTCGCCCCGCCGCAGTTGGGTATGACGAACGGCAATAATGCGGTCATTCGATTCAAAAGTTGGCTGCATTGATGGTCCCTGAACGCGGGCGTTTGCCCACACAAAATGAAAAAGGGCAAAGAGGATGCCGGCAAAGATCGCTGTAAATAAGACGACTTCCAGCAGCGACTTGCCAAACGATTCCTCGTCTTGCTGTTGTTTGCTCACGATAAGATCTCCTTTTTTCAATCTCCTTTATTATAACTGATTTTAGCTAGGGGGCATGGTAAAATCTGGAAGTAGGTGAAAGAATGAACTCATATCTAGCAACTTTGGCACGAGTGGCGCAGGGCATTCCTGAGCTGGAGGCCCAGGCCGCAGAAATTAAAGGCCTTGTTGCTTGCGTAGCTGCCAAAAAAGTTCTGCCCAAGGCGCCCCAGCCCCTCGGATTGTTGCCTGATCAACGGGAAGAATTAGGCCAGCACTATGGTCAGCAGCGTATCGCGCAGGCCGATAGCCTTTTAAACAATTTGCGCAGTTTTTTGTCGTGGCGTTTTGGCTTGTGGTCTGTGCCTAACTTAAAGACGGCTCAGTTGTTAAAAGACTACTATCACGTTGAGACAGTCTTAGAGGTCATGGCAGGCAATGCTTACTGGTCCAAGGCTTTGCAAGCAGTGGGCTGCCAAGTTGTGGCGACCGATAGCCTCGAATGGGCCAAAACCTCAGAAACTGGTGCCCTGAGCTTTGTACCAGTTAAAAGGCTGGCTGCGGCTGAGGCCGTCGCCCAGTACGGACCGCAGGCGGACCTGTTGCTTTGTGCCTGGGCCCCTAATTTTAACGCAAGCGACTGTCAGTTAGTGGCCGCTTGGCGCAAATTAACTAGTCGGCCAGTTTTAGTTTTTGTTGGCGAACGCGACGGGGCGACCAATTCGCCCCGCTTTTGGCAAAACGTGCCGCTACAAAGCAGTGC
>JAXGWL010000019.1:0-8778 GCA_040773345.1 Lactobacillus sp.
ATTGCCGACAATCTGCACGCCCACGAAGACGAACTGGCCACTTTGATGACCAAAGAAATGGGTAAGCTTATCGGCGAGTCTAAAGGTGAAGTCGAGCTCTGTGCCAATATTTGTGACTACTACGCCAAAAATGGGGTAGAAATGCTGAAGCCCCAACCGCTGCAGACTGACTTAGGGGACGCCTACTACTTGAAGCAAGCAACGGGTGTCATCCTGGCCTGTGAACCATGGAATTTTCCACTCTACCAGGTCATTCGTGTGTTTGCCCCGAACTTCTTGGTCGGCAACCCAATTATCCTCAAGCACGCCCACAATGTGCCAGGCAGTGCCGCTTTGATTCAAAAATTGATCCACAGAGCCGGCGCCGACGAAGGTGCTTTGCTGAACCTGTACCTGAGCTATGATCAAATCGATCAAGTGATTGCTGACCCGCGGATTCAGGGCGTGGCTTTAACTGGTTCTGAACGTGGCGGTGTAGCTGTGGCTGAATCTGCCGGCAAGAACTTGAAAAAGTCTACCATGGAGCTGGGCGGCAATGACGCCTTTATCGTTTTGGACGATGCTGATCCTGCCCAATTAAAAAAGGCCTTGAGCGACGCCAGAACTTATAATGATGGTCAAGTCTGCACCTCATCCAAGCGCATCATCGTTGAAGAAAGCAAATATGACGAAGTCTTAGCTGACCTGCACGAGATTTTAAGCAACTTAAAGGCCGGCGACCCGCTAGACCCTCAGACAACCATTGCCCCAATGAACTCCGAGCGGGCTAAACAAAAACTACAAAAGCAAGTGGAAACTGCCGTGGCAGCTGGTGCCAAAATCAACTATCAGTTTGAAGCTGCCAACGCCAAGGGTGCCTTCTTCAACCCACTCATTTTGACCAACCTCGATAAAAAGAATCCTATCTTTGACACGGAACTATTTGGCCCGGTTGTTGAGGTCTACAGAGTCAAAGATGACGAAGAAGCTGTTGAATTGGCTAATGACTCAAGCTACGGCTTGGGTTCATCTGTCATCTCCAGCAATCATGACCACGCAGCCAAGATTGCTGCTCAGATCGAGACTGGCATGACGGTCATCAACGGTCGCTGGATCACTGCTGGTGAACTTCCTTTTGGCGGCGTTAAAAAGTCAGGCTACGGTCGTGAGTTGAGCGAATTAGGCCTACTGGCCTTTGTCAATGAACACCTGGTCATTGATGTCACGAAGAAATAGCCTTTATCATTGCTAATAAAAAGCGGAGCAAAAGCTCCGCTTTTTTTATTGCTTTAAATTTTTGCCTGCTAAAAAGCTGGTCAAGACACTTGCCAAAAACATCAGGTAAGAAGAAATCCCAAATGAGATTGCGTTGGTCGTGATTTGGTTTAAGCGACCAGTGCCGGATACGGTTGCTGCGCCGCTGCCAATATTAGCACCTTGGTCCATCATAATCAGTCGAAAGGCAATGTATACTAAGAGCACAGTTTCAACCATGCTGATAGTAAAAATCAGCCAACGATAGTGGTGGCCATCCTTTAAGGTCAGCCAAATGATCAAACAAGGGGCGACGATCAACAACAAAAGCAAGCCATAGCCAGTTAAAAGATAGCTACCTCCTCGACCCCCAATGCTGAGCAAGCTACGCGCAATTGAGGCATTGCTGTTAAGCCCCAGCGTCGAATAAGAAGCAAACGGGCCAAAGAATAAAACCAGCAAGCTAAACAAGGCCATGAGCAAGAGAGCAACCTGGACACCGGTCCGTCTTTTACGAACGCGGGCCACAGGCTCCGAGTCGCGGTGCCGCCGCTGAAGTCGCTCTTTGTCATTTTCCACGTTGTTCACGACGCGCGCACTCAGGTGACTAACATCTTCAGTCAAGCGTTTATCAGCGGTGTACTGGTTAGTATCAGCGCCGTTTTTTTCACAAACAATAAATAGCCAGATCAATAAGGCAAAAAAGACAAACCAGCCAAAGGGGCGTGAAAAACTGACTAAAATCATCAGGCCCACGCCAGTTAAAAAGACGATGGTGGTATTGTTGTGCAGCCATTTAATCATCGCTGTAATCGTAGAGTTATTTTGGCGCGAGCCGTGGTGATAGTCTTCACGCCGCGCCAACTCAGGTTTATTTTCAAAGCCGCAATAGGGGCAGTACTTACTGTCGGCCGGCATTTCCTTTTGACAATTGCGACATCTCATTTATCGTCACCCACCTTTTCAATAGCCATAATTATAGCATGCTTTTTTAGGCAGCAAAAAAAGACAGGCCAGTCTGCTGGCTAGCCTGCCTTTGAAAAGAGCTTACAAGTCTTTTTGCTCGGTTACTTTTTTACTGATCAAGTTACGTCCAAAGCCTTCGTAGGTCAGCTTCATAGCTGCTGACATATTGATTGGGATTAAGAAGACCAGAATCAAAAGTCCGATCACTACGCCAATGGCAACTTCGATCAATGTTGGTACGCCTGATGGGATCAGGGCTGCAAAGGTACCACCCAAAATGATTGCCGCGGAGATGACGACGGTTCCGATGACGGCACAAGCCTTAAGAATAGCTTCACTTGGTACCATTTCTTTGCGGTAATCACGATACCTCATCATCAAGAAGATGCTGTAGTCAACACCTAAGGCGATCAACATGATAAAGGTAAAGAATGGCGTGTTCCAAGTCAACATTGTGCTGCCCATGGTCAATTTGACAATCACCCGGGTAATTGACAGAGACATCATGTAAGAGATGACCAACGTGCCCAGGATAAAGATTGGCTGCAGAACCGAACGGGTCACAAAGATCAGGGCAATACCAATACCCACAATCATAATAATGGCGGTCCGCAAGAAGTCGCCGCTAGAAACGCCGCGGTTGTTGTAAATCCGTTCAGACTGGCCACCCATGGCAACTTGTGAACCTTGCAGGCTAGTACCCTTAATCGACTCCTTAGCCATCTGGCTCAACCGGTTGACCCGGTTGGTGGTCAAGTCTGTACTTGGGTCAGTCTTCATCACAATGATAATCTTAGCGGTCTTCTTGTCGCCGCTGAGGTAGTTTTCAATTGACTTCTTGAACAGCTTAGAATGCAAAGCTGATTGCGGAATGTAGAAGGAATTTCCAACTGCAGAGTTGCCCAAGTTAGCCAAGTAGCTTTGCCCTGCACCCAAGCCTGAATTAATACGGTTGACACCGTTAGTTAACTGTGGTGCGCTCTGGTAAAGCTGGTTGGCTCCGGAAGCAAGTTGGCCGACGCCAGGCAAACTGGCGTTAACTGCACTCTGCACTTGGTTTAAACCAGCAGTCAATTGATTCAGAGCGGTATTAGCACCTGGCAGAGCAACATTTGAAGCACTCGCTAAAGTATTGACCTCCCGGCGCAAGACAGCAACTTGGCCCAACATGCCGCGCAAGTTCTGAGCGGTGCCAGCCACACTTTGCATTGAACCAGCTAGTGAACGGTCAGCGCTGCCAGCGGCTTGCAAATTGCCAGCGACACTTTGCAGAGCAGCAGTAGTTGTTTGCTTTTGCTGAGTTACCTGCGTCTGGACACCCGTCAGCAATTGACCCAGAGCAGCTTCCATAACCGCTCTTTGTTGTGGCGTCAACTGAGCCCGCTCTTCAACGGCCCGGTATTGTGCCATGATTTGCTGCGTATTCAAGGAAGTACCAGCACCTGCGCCCTGCAAGCTACGTAAAGTTTGCCCGGCTTGGTTTAAGTTATTGCCAATTACTTGGGCTTGCGTCCCGACATTAGTCAGGTTCTGGGTCAGACTGGCGGTATCAATACTAGCACCTGAACTCTGCAAAGCGCCATTCATCTGCTGAATACCGGCATTAATTCTCGGCAAGCCAGCTTGCAGTTGAGCCAGCTGGGCAGCATTAGCACCACCCATTTGGGCAGAAAGCTGGGCACTCATCAAGTTTAAACCGTTAACTAATTGCTGGCTCCCGTTTGACAATTGCCCTAAGCCAGAGGTCAGCTGCTGACTGCCTGAGCTAACTCGATCCAGGCCGGAACGAGCAGTGCCTACGCCCTTGTTGACAGTTTTCATCTGCCGATCAACGTAAAGCATGTTGATCTTTTCACCATAAGGCTGCGTGACTGAGGTAGCAAAGTCGACACCCTTGCTGGCCTGAATTTGATTAGTCAACTCGTCGATGGCTTTCAGATCCCTTTCATTGTCCAGCTTGTGGTCAGACTTAATGTAGAGGTAAGACGGTTCAGCCATCCCTTTAGAAAAGTGCTTTTGCACGACCAGGTAGCCTTTCTTAGAAGGCGTATTGTCGGAAATTTCGTCAGCGTCGTTATAGTTTAATTTGTTAGAGAACAAAAGGAAAAATGTTGTTGAGACAAGCACAACGGCAACTAAAGCAATAATTGGTCGCTTCAAGGTACCCTGTGAAATGCTATGCCATAGTTTAGAATCATTTTCGCCTTTGAACTGTTTGACTGGCCAGAACATCTTTGGCCCCAGGGTCACCATGAAGAATGGGTTCAAGGTCAAGATGACAATCAATAGCACTGCAACACCAACAGCTACGCCAGTGGCTGACTGGTAAACGGAGAAACGGGCCAGGCTCAATGAAGTAAACCCAATCAGTAGCGACGAGCCTGAGTACAGAATCGTCTTGCCGGCTGAGTGCAGAGCCTCTTTGGCGGCTTCGCGCTTGCCTAAGCCAGTGCCAAGGTTTTCCTTAAATTTGTCATAGAGCAGGATGTTGTAGTCAGTCCCAATACCAAAGAGGACAATCACCATGAAGACCTGGGTAAAGTTTGAGAATGGGAAGTTGAAATTCTTAACCAGGTTGGTGACCAGTGAGAAGGAAGTCAGAAAGGCAACACCGACTGTGAACAACGAAATCAGCGGCACAATTGGCGACCGGAAAACAATAATCAGGACAATGAAAATGAAGATGATTGAAATTGCTTCGGTCTTTTTAATTCCTTCTTGCACTGCGCCTGAAAAGTCGTCAGTCAGAATATCGGCGCCCGTTACATAGGCAGAAACGCCTGGCGTTTTGGCGGCTTTACTAATGCTTTCATTCACTTCACTGACTGATTTAAAGTTTTTAGCCACGTACATTTGCACGGCGGCCGTCGTTTTATCCTTAGAAATCAGCTTTTTCCGCGTCGCGAAATTTTCAAAAGGACTGAGGATCGTCCGGATGCCCAAGCGTTTTTTATTAGCGCGCAAGTAGCTAATGGTATCCTTCATGTCCTCCCGGTTTTCAGCGGTAAACTTGCCACCGCCTTTTTTATGGAAGACAATGTCCACTTCATAGGTATTGTTCTGGTGCCGCCCCCACTGATTGTGGATGTTAGTGGCCACAGAACTCTGCACATTGCTTGGCAGGTTGATGCTTGAGTGTTCACGCGTCAGCCGGTTGACATTTGGCAACGAGAAAACTGCCAAAACCAAGATCAGCAACCAGGCAACCAATGCGCCCGTGTGATGTCTAAAAAATTTACGCAATGCTTACTCCTTCTTTCCCTGAACTCTTTTTACCTTCGCCGACTAGTCGCAAAATCATCTCGTGATAATTGCGATCAGCCGTCTCTTGATCCTCATCAGCAAACATTTTGGATTGGTCAAAAAAGACGTAGCCGACTACTGCCCCCATTAAAGCGTGGACCGAAAGATTTTTACCGCGGTCAATATCGATTTTGCGGTTTAGGGCTAAAATCTTTTCGACTTCTTCATTAATCGCCGATTCCAGCTTCAACTCATTTAGGGAATAGAGGGTGCTGCCAATGGCCTTATCCTGCAGCAGGAAATTACGCACGTCATCGGCAAACCGAATGATGGCCTTTTTGCCAGAGAGACCGACAATATCCTGCAATAATTTTTGACGCAGGCTTTCCAGACGCTTAGCAGCCACCAATGACAACAGTTCGCTGCGATTGGCGACGTAGTAATAAAGCGACTGAGAGCGAACATTCAGGGATTTTGCTAAATGCTGCATTGTCAAGTAGTTTAGCCCGTGTTCGTTGATTAAAGCGGTCGCAGTATCCAAAATTTTGTCTAAGTTCATGGTCTTTTTCAAACAGATCCCCCCTTTATGAGACAAGAGCAATTATATCACTACAATTTGTAGACAACAATCTACATTTTGTGGAAAATTATTTACAGTTAGAAGAACGCTATATGATACTATTTATGTATAGCTAATTATTATTTTTGCCATAAAAAAAGCCCTCGTTTAAAACGAGGGTGCGTCTTCTTGACTTAGTGCTGGCCGTACCAGTTATTAATCAAACTGCCAATGTCAGTCATTTTTGCATAGCGGCGACCGGTCGTTAAGGCCATAACATAGGCCGAAGAGCCATTCCGTACTAGTGCAACAGAGGCATGATCGTCACTGATCTGCTCAACCGTACCCGTCACTTTTGCCGTCAGCGTGCGCTCTGGGTAACTTTGCAGACTGCTTAAAATCTGATTGTCGGTTTGACGATCAAAGACCTTGCCTTGGTAAAGCTTGAGCAGCGTCCGCCCCAAATCTCTGGCCGAAGTGGTCCCCACCTTTTTATCATCAAAATAAGCAGTAATTTTGGTCTGTTCCAGATCCAACCGGCTAACAAGCTTAGGCATGCTGGACCTACTGTGCTGCCAAATAAGGTTGGCCGCAGAATTGTTTTTTTGCTGCAGCATCAAGTTTAAAAGGTAAGAGTAGCTATAGCTCATTGGCGCGTGCAGGGCTTGCTCACCCTTTGATAAATCGCCAGCTTTAACTTGCACCACGCTGTTTGCCTTGATATGCCCGTCCTTACGGGCTTGGTAGTAGGCGAGCAAGACATAGAGGCGCAACACATTGCCAGCAGGAAAAGACTTGCGCGTAGTATTGGTTACCTGAGCGTGTACTTGCTGATCAGTCAGGTCGTGACTATAGACCTGGACAGGGACATAAGCTGTCTGCAGCTTTTTGCTCAGGGGCTTGGCCAAGGCCTTGGTACTGCAGGCAGCAACCTTAACTTCATGCGCTTCCGGCAGACTTGTCGGGTTAGTATGACCCTTCTTCACTACACGCTGCTTTTGCCCAACGATCGCTAATTGGGCAGTACGTTGTTGGTGAACGCCGCCGAGATAGAGGATGAAAGCAAGAACGGCCGTCAAAAGTGACCCTAAAAGAATATGGTTCTTCATTAAATTACTCTGCTCCTTTTTCACTAACAAACAGTATAGCTGAACCCAGTCTAATTTGTAATTTTAAATAAATGCCCCTTATCATATAGCTTTCGTAGTATATAATGAAAGTGTTTGTTAAGTTTTTCATTTATTTAAAGAGGAGATTTTATTTAAAATGGATGATTCAGCCAAGCAGGCTAAAAAAATAACCGGCTGGACACTGGCCTTCATGGCCTTTTCAACTGTCTGGGGCTTCGGTAATGTCTGCAACGGTTTTAACTACTTTGACGGCGCGCACGTCATTTTTTCTTGGGTTTTAATGTTTGCCCTGTACTTCGTACCATACGCTTTGATGGTCGGAGAACTAGGTTCTACTTTTAAAAACGCTGAAGGTGGTGTCTCATCATGGGTCAACGCCACCATGGGACCTAAGCTGGCTTACTACGCCGGCTGGACCTACTGGGCTTGCCACGTCACCTATATCGCTGGTAAAGGTACGGGCGGCCTGCGTGCTTTATCCTGGGCGCTGTTTGGCAACACGACCGCTTTGGACCACGCCAACACGATGATCGTACAGTTAATTACCTTGCTGATCTTCATCTTCTTCTGCTGGCTTGCTGCCCAGGGTATTACCGCTTTGAAGGTTTTAACAACGGTAGCCGGTGCAGCAACCTTCATCCTGTCACTGCTTTATATCGTCATGATGTTTGCAGCTCCAGCCATCAACCACACCGCCAATTTTTACACGATTAGCTGGAACATTAAGAGCTTCATGCCTAACTTTAACGTGAAATACTTTACTTCCTTGTCAATCTTGGTCTTTGCCGTCGGTGGCTGTGAAAAGATTTCACCATACGTTAACCAAATGAAAAAGCCCAGCCGCGACTTTCCAAAGGGCATGATCGTCCTGGCCGTCATGGTTATGATCTGTGCCATTTTAGGGACCATTGCGATGGCAAGAATGTTTGATCCACGCGAAGTCGCTAAACACTTCGATGCTTACGTTTCAAACGCCGATTATTGGTCCTTCCAAAAATTGGGTGGCTACTACCACATGGGCAACTTCTTCTTGATTATCTATGCTTGGTCAAACGTCATTGGCCAGCTGGCCGTCCTGCTATTAAGTATCGACGCCCCATTAAGAATCTTGCTGGGTAGTAAAGAAGCTTCCGAATTTATTCCAAAGGGCCTGTTGAAAAAGAACAAGCACGGGGCCTACATCAACGGGATCAAAATGGTCGGCATCTTGTCCGGTTCTTTGATTTTGATTCAGTCAGTCGTTCCTGGTGCCACTAAAGTTATGTCTCAGCTGATCAAGCTGAACTCAATTGCGATGCCAATGCGTTACCTTTGGGTCTTCGCGGCCTACATTGCTTTACGTCGCCAGATCAACAAATACCACGCTGAATACCACTTCGTAAATAACAACGCAGTGGCCAAGTTCTTCGGTTACTGGTGCTTCATCATCACCGCGGCTTGCTGCTTGCTGGGTGTCTACGATCCAGACCCATTCACCATGGTTTTGAACATTGCGACGCCAATCATCTTAGTCATCCTAGGCATGATCTTGCCAGCTATCCGCAAACGCCAAACCGAAAAAGTGGCTTAAACAAGATCGAAAAGCAAATAAAAAAACGATGTTCTTCGGAACATCGTTTTTTTTATTTGTCATTAAAGCGGGCCTAC
>JAXGWL010000020.1:0-8634 GCA_040773345.1 Lactobacillus sp.
TGCTTTCGATTAAGCTTAATCCTTCTTTTTTAGCAACTTGGTTCAAGTGAGTATTAGAGCTCAGCTCGCCAATTTCCTGTTTTAAATCCGCATTGCAATTCTGCTCGCTGACTACGGCGCGCTGCTCTGTCTGCAAGTGCCTTTGGGCATTCGTCTCAGAAGTACTTGCTGCAATCAGCATGGCACTTAAACAAGAGGCAATGAGGACGCCAGCGGCAACTAAAAGCTTTTCGCCCGTTGAAAAGGAAACTCTTCCTGGATCAAGGACCATTTTGGTTTCGGTAACCTTGCCGCTTTCCTCCTCTTCATATCTTTTTCTCAAAGTATCTGCCATGGTTTGCCTCATTCTAATTTTTCTGCAACTCTTAACTTGGCACTGTGTGAGCGATTATTGGCGCTGAGCTCGCTATCTTGGGCCGTAATCGGCCTCCGATTAACCAGCTTCAGCGTTGGTGTTTCATCAGCCGGAGCGGCTGGCATACCTTTCGGGATTTGCACTTGCGACTTTTCTTTGAAAAGTTGCTTCACAATTTTATCCTCGTTGGGCTCAAAAGTAATCACTGCGATCCGGCCACCTGGCTTAAGGATCTTGATTGCTTCCTGCAATGAATTACGCAGCACTCTTAACTCGTCGTTGACAACCACTCTAATCGCTTGGAAGCTCTTCTTGGCTGGATGGCCGCCGCTGCGTCTGGCAGCAGCTGGAATACCAGCCTTAATGCAGGCAACCAAATCGAAAGTAGTGACCAACGGCTTTTCTTGGCGACGTTCGACAATCCGCCGTGCAATCGAGCGGGCAAATTTTTCGCCGCCATACTGGTAAAGGATTCTGGCCAAGTCATGCTGCGACCAAGTATTGACGACCTGATAAGCATCAAGTTTCTGTTCTTGATTCATTCTCATATCCAGTCGTGCATTAAAGCGGTAAGAAAAGCCGCGTCCTGCTTGATCGAACTGGGGTGAAGAAACGCCCAAGTCATAATAGATGCCATCAATGCCACTAGTCAAGCCTAGCTTTACCAGGTCTTGGGCCAGATTAGCAAAGTTATCATGCACTAACTGCAAACGTGGTTGATGTCCGGCGGCAAGCACCGTGGCAAAATTCTCGCGTGCAGCTTTAATTGCAAAGGCATCTTGATCAAAACCGACGACTAATCCTGACTGCAACTTGCTCAACAGGTAATGCGCGTGACCGCCTCCGCCAAAGGTTGCGTCAACATAAATGCCATCGTCCTGAACTCTTAAATTATCAATTGTTTCATGCAAAAGTACGCTGGTGTGTTTGAATTTCAACTCTTAAAACTCCATCTCATCCAGTTCTTCTGCAATGTCATCATAATTTTCATTGGCATCATCCTCGTATTGTTCCCACTGGTCTTGCGACCAAATTTCAATTCGATTATAAACGCCAACAATTACACAGCTCTTGCTGAGTTTGGCATGCTCTTTTAACGTCGTGGTCAAATTAACACGTCCTTGCTTGTCAAACTCGGCTTCCATCGCGCCCGAATAAAAAAGCCGGGTGAACTTGCGAGCTGCTCTTTTGGTAAGTGGAAGACGAGCCAGCTTAGCTTCGATTTTCTGCCACTCTTCTTCCGAGTAGCCGAAAATGCAGCCTTCCATGCCACGGGTGAAAATCATCTTGCTACCAGCTTGTTCGCGAAGTTTGGCTGGAATAATCAGTCTTCCCTTAGCGTCCAAGTTGTGGTGATATTCGCCCATGAACATGGCAGACCCTCCTTCCACTAAATAATTTACCACAATTACCCACTTTGCTCCACATTGTGGCAATAGTAAATATAACTTTTTTGCAAACAAAAAAGCTCTCATAAAAAGAGAGCTCATCATCACAATTCTCTAAATAAAGGAAACAACCAACAGACCTAAAAAGCAAAAAACAGAGGTCAAGGAGAGGTAGTCCAGTAACCTTAAAATTGTCCGGCCCAGCGAAATGTTTTTATTGTGCAAGGCTGTCCGGCAGGCGACCACCAAGGCTAAGATACAAAAGGCAAAGCACAGGTAGGGTAAAAATGAAGGTAATTTGCGCAGGTGCGTCAGCATTTGACAGGCCGGCAAAAAAAAGAGTGACAAAATAACCGGCGCGTTAAATTGCGCCTTGGGAAACAACCTGGCCAGCAGCCAGGTGCAAAACAAGCCAGCGATGATAATTAAAATAATATTGATCATTTTTTCTCCTTTATTGCCCTGTTGAATTTTGAGCTAGTCATAGTCTAAAATAAAAAAGTGAAAATTAAAAACGGAGGCTGACTCATGGCACATAAGAAAAAATCAAAATTCCAGATTTTGACAATTGTGATGGCAATTCTAATGGCGGTCGTAACCTTGGCCGCAATTATCTTACCGGTCCTAATCCACTAAAAAAGCTGCTTTTCAAAAGCAGCTTTTTTTCTTTCACTAGTACAGGTCGTCGCCCCTGCTTAAAAATGGGAATTTTGCACTGACTAACTGCCAGAGCCAAAAAGTCAGTAAAATCCACAAGATGCCGCTAGCCAAGTTAGCCCAGAGGCCCATTAAAAAACTATGGCCTGTGATATTAGCCAGGCCTAGGCCACGCATCACCAAACTAGCATAAAGATATTGCAACAGGTAGAGCCCTAACACAAAAAGCATCTTGACCCAAGGCACTTCTGGCAGCACACGTGCGCTTCGTTGCGCCAGCAAGACCAGCAAGGGAAAGGAAACCAAACTGATGCCGATGACGCCTAGGTAATATGAGTCAGATAAAAAGCCCAAAACACCAGCTAGCCAAAGCAAGCTAGGGTCGCGGGGCTGATTTAGGCCGGCAACGCTTAAACCGATCAAAGTCAAATAAAAACTGGCTCCCTGCCATAAAATAGGGTGTAAAAACCGAGCAAGAGACCCTTCTAAAACTAGGGCCAGTAGTAAAAACACGGCAAGTAGCCAGCGGCGAACGGCAGCCATCATTTAGCCACCCTTCTTTCGACAACGGTCACAACTGATGGGTCATTGAGCTCACCAGCAGGCTTAATTTGTATCAAATCAGACAAACCAACGCTGTATTTGGTTGTTTTTAAAACAGTGCCGACCAGCAAACCCTTAGGTGATTTGCCACCCAGGCCGCTCGTGTAAACACGAGCGCCTTTCTTCAAACGATTGCTTTCCGAGGCTTGGGTAAAAGCCAACGTATCGCGCCCGGCAACGGTGATAATCCCATGCACCATCTTGCCGTTGGTACCCCGAGCCTGCACCGAAAAGCGGTTTGCCTGCTTATCACTAGTCGTGATCAGCTCCACCTTGGCAGTCGTTTGGTCTGCTTCGAGCACACGCCCAATTAGACCACCGCCAGACATGACAGCCATGTTCTTGCGCACCCCAGCCGTGCGACCACGATTAATCGTCAACAGATCTGACCAGGTATCTGAGGACCGACTAATGACCGAACCGGGAATACCGACATAATCAGTTAAAGTATTCTGCAGCTTCAAAGCCTTTTTCAGCTGCGCGTTCTCCGTACTCAAGCTGCTATTGCGAGCTTTAGTTTGTGCCAGGTCAGCAACTTGTCTTTTCAAACGATCATTTTCTGACTGGGCTTGCAAAACATCGTGTACACTGTTCGTCCCAGAACTAATTAATGCCAGTGGCCAGTCTAAAAAGCGACCACTAGCAGCTAGGGTTTCGTTACCCACTTTCTGGACAAACCACGGCGTCTGGCGGTTGTTTCTGACGCGCACAGAAATCGTCAAAGTTCCCAAAACAAGAATCAGGATCAGAAGAGAAACCAGAATCGATCTATTTTGAAATAATTTCTTCATAGTGTCCTTCCCAATAGTGTCCTTCCCACCAAGCAAAAATAAAGGCCGGCTACTAGGCCGGCCTGCTCTAACTAGCGTTTCTTACGCATAACTTCAATATTCTTTAGTGACTGACCGGTGCCAATGGCCACACAATCAAGTGGATCCTGGGCAATAAAGACCGGGACTTTCGTGGCATCTGAGATGACATCTGGCAGGTTCTTAAGCAAAGCACCGCCACCGGTCAAAACGATCCCATGATCGATAACGTCAGCAGCAATTTCAGGCGAAGTTTCTTCCAAAGTTTCCTTAATGGCAACAATAATGTCGTCAACAACTTCTTGGATTGCTTTAGCAACTGCAACCGCATCGACATCAATCGATTTTGGCAAGCCGGTAACCAAATCACGGCCTCTGATGTTCATGGATTCAATTTCCTTGGCCTTCTCAATTGAAGCAGAACCGATTTGAATCTTAATGTCTTCGGCGGTACGCTCACCGATCAGCAGGTTGAAGTTCTGGTGAATGTAGCTAGCAATGGCGCTGTTAAAGCGATCGCCGGCACTGCGCGTAGACCGCGAGGAAACAATGCCACCCATAGAGATGGTTGCGACGTCAGTCGTACCACCACCAATATCAACAACCATTGAACCAGTTGGATCCATGACGGGCAAACCAGCACCAATTGCGGCTGCAAAGGGCTCTTCAATCACATAGGCCTCACGTGCACCGGCAACTCTTGATGCATCGATCACAGCTCTTTTTTCAACTTCAGTTACCCCAGATGGTACTGAAATCATGGCTGCTGGCTTAGAATTACCAGCGGTTTTTTCGATAAAGTACTTCAGCATCGCAGCAGTAGTGTCATAGTCAGCAATAACGCCATCCTTCATGGGACGAATTGCGATAATCGAACCTGGGGTCCGGCCGATCATTTCTTTAGCTTCAGAACCGACTGCAATTACTTCATTTGTCTTAGTATTTTTGGCCACAACGGAAGGCTCGCGCAAAACAATGCCTTTCCCTTCCATGTAGACCAAAGTATTAGCGGTACCTAAATCGATACCAATATTTTTACTACCAAATCCAAACACGAAAATTCTCCTTAAATTCGTCACTAAAGTCTTGTTTATTATATAGCAACGAACAGGCCTTTACCAGCCAGGGCCTAAGAATTACCTTTTCTTAAAAAAATTCCAACTCGCGGAAACTTAAATATTCTTTTTCGTTCACAATAAAGTGATCTAAAAAGCCAATATTCATAAGCTTGGCCGCCTCGCTGAGCCGCTTAGTAAAAGTCAAATCCTGGTCAGACGGCGTCAAGCGTCCACTAGGATGATTGTGGGCAATAACAAAACTAGCTGCACCGTAGTAAACGGCCCAGTGAAAGATATCACGAGGATGAGCGGTGGTTTTGTCCAATGTGCCAATAAAGATGGTTTTCTGAGCAATCACGTGGTTACGGCTATCAAAATAAACGGCGACCAACCGCTCTTGGTTAAAATTACCAAGCTGGTCGGAAAGGTAAAAACCGGTTTGACTCGAAGACGTAAACTCCTGCAAGCTACGAAAATGCAACTGTTTAAAACGTAAGGCCAAATCATCCCACAAAAGCGATAATTTCGTCGGGCAGTCTAAGCCAGCCGCGTAGGTCTGCACGTCTTTTAAGCTCGCAATACCGAGCTCATCCAGACGAGCAAGGAATTTATCAATACTGTCAATCCCCTGCTCTTGCAAATAGACGCAGACTTCGGTAAAAAGTTGCACGTCATTTTTTAATAAATAATGGTTTTGGGCAAGTTCCATAATTATTGCTCCTCTCACCATTAATTACGCCAAAATGGCCCCTATTTTTTTGCCAAAGTTAAAAAATCAGCAAAACTGGCGACAATCAAACTGGCTCGTTTGCGATCAGCCATCGTGGGCTGTTTTAAGCAAGGAATCATTACACTGCGCAAGCCGGCAGCCGTTGCCGCCGCAATACCATTTGAAGAATCCTCAAAAACAAGCAGCTGGTCTTGTGGCAAACCGCTTTTGGCAGCAGCCAGTCGGTAAATGTCGCCAGCAGGTTTGGGCTGCACGTTTTGTCCTTCTAAATCGACATCGCTCAAAATAAAATCAAAGTAGTCACTAATGTGGGTCAAGGCCAAGTTATGCTTGATTACGCGCGCATAATTGCTGGAAGCAATCCCCATCTTCAGCCCCCAATCTTTAAACTGAGCTAGGGCCTGCGCCACGCCAGGCATGAGCCGCAAACGTCCTGCCTCGGCCCACTGCCAAACAAGATCATCAGTTCTTTTAATAAAAAGATTACGCTGTTCATCGTTAGGAAAATATTTTTTAAAAAAAGCCTGTGACTGAGCGACCGAAGCACCATTCAATTTCAAGTAGGCATTGTCGGGAATGTTGAGTCCCTCTTCGTGGGCGGCCAAAATATTCGCCTGCCAATAAAGCTTCTCCGTATTGACGAGCAGGCCATCCATATCAAAAATGAGGCCAATAATGGGTTGCTTGAGACCTTTTACTTTCATTGCTCTTCCTTCCACTTATTCAAAAATGCACCAACCAGGTAAAAAGAACCTGTCACTAAAATAATATCATGAGGGCCCGCCTTTTTGGCTATGCTTTGAAAGGCCTGCCAAAAGTTTGGGATGTAAGGCAAGGCCTGGTATTGCGCAGGAAAATCGGTCCGTTTGGCAACACGTGGATAGGCGAGCGTCGTCAGGGTTATTTTTTCATCATTAAAAAGAGCGAGGACTTGCTTTAAGTCTTTGTCTTTCATCATCGTCAGCAAAACATAGACTTGGCCGCCTAAATGACGTTGTTTAGCCCGCACTACTTGCAGCAAGTTAGTCATCGCCTGCTGGTTATGAGCCCCGTCGGCTAGCACAAGGGGCCTTTTTTGAATCACTTGCAGGCGGCCAGGGATCTTTGTTTCATCAATGGCCTCTTGGACTGCCAGCCTGCCTAAAGGCAGTTTTAGCTGAGCAAAAGCAGTCAAAGCCACCGCAATGTCGTAGCCTTCGGCCATCGGCCGACCGGCAAAGCGGTATTGGACTTTGTCGCATTGGTAAACAAGCTGCTGACCTTTTTTTTTAATCGTAAAGTCACGGCCTAAGAGATAAACAGGACTTTTTTCTTGGGCCGCCTTTTTCATAAAGATAGGCAGCACACTGTGAGGAATATTGCCCAAGACCACCGGTCGCTTTTCTTTAATAATCCCGCTTTTTTCACGGGCGATGTCTGATAAGTGGGGTCCAAGTAGCTTTTCATGGTCCAAACCCACTGTTGTGATGCAGCTGATAAGCGGCCAGATCACGTTGGTTGAATCATGTGTGCCCCCAATCCCGACTTCGATCACGGCATAGTCGCAGTCAGCCCTTTTAAAGGCCCAAAAAGCTGCTGCCGTTTCAAACTCAAAAATGGTTACTGAAAAAGACGGGTCCTGCTTTTGAACAACGGTCAGTGCGTCTTTAACCACCGTGAAGGCCTCGCAGAGACCCTGGTCAGAGATGTTGTGACCTGCGATTTGGATGCGCTCATTAAACTGTTCAACGTACGGCGACACAAAAAGGCCGGTTTTTCGACCGGCATTTTCGAGCAGAGCACGCAAATAGTAGCAAGTAGAGCCCTTGCCATTAGTTCCCGTGACGTGGAGCAGCTGCAAAGAAGCTTGGGGGTTGCCTAATTCTTGCAACAAGCGACGAATGTAAGTCAAATCACCACGGGGGTGAAAATGCTGCAATGAGTAAAGGTAGGTCAGGGCCTCTTTTTTACTAGCAAAAGTGCTCACTGTTATTTACTTTCTTTCAATTCTTGAATTCTTTCGCGGACGCCAGCAAGTTGACTTTCGTAGTCAGCCTTCTTGGCTTTCTCCTTGTCGACAACGGCCTGTGGCGCGTGGCCAACAAAGCCTTTATTGGCCAGCTTCTTGTCGCTGCGGGCTACTTCCGCTTCCAGGCGCTTTTCTTCTTTGGCCATCCGGGCCAGTTCGTCATCGACATTGACCAATTCAGTAAGTGGTACGAAGACCTGTGCGCCAGGCACAACAGCCGTTTTCGCTAATTTTGGCGCGGCAACGCTAACAGCCACAACCAGTTTCTTAGGGTGCAGGAAGTTTTCAACGTAGTCGGCGTTGTCCGTCAGAATGTGCTTGTCGGCCTCATTATCCAACTGGATCAAGATGTCGATCTTAGAGGACAGTGGTGCGTTCACTTCCATGCGGATGTTGCGGACAGCCTTAATAACTTCAATGAGGAAAGCCATGTCGCTATCGGCTTGCTTATTTTCAAACTCTTTGTGTGTCGTCGGGTACGCGGCCACCATGATGCTTTGCCCTGCGTGTGGCATCGACAACCAGAGCTTTTCCGTGACAAATGGCATGATTGGGTGCAGCAAGCGCAAAGTTTGGTCCAAAATCCAAGTCAGGTTTTGCTGCTTTCTGGCCTTCAATTCCGCATCGTCGCCGTTCAAAGCCACCTTAGAAATTTCAATATACCAGTCACAGAAGTCATTCCAAATGAAGTTGTAGAGTTCACGGCCAGCTTCCCCAAATTTGTACTCGTCAAACAGACGAGTGACTTCGCTGACCACGTGATTCAAGCGGTCAAAAATCCAACTGTCAGCTAGATCAAAGTTGGCCGGGTCTGGCATTTCGGCTGGTTTGGCATCCTTTGGCAGGTTCATAATGACAAAACGGGAAGCGTTCCAAATCTTGTTAATGAAGTTCCAGGCAGCTGCTAGCTTCTTTGGGTCGTAACGAGTGTCCTGACCAGGAGCAGTGCCGTTCAACAGGAACCAGCGCAGAGCGTCGGCCCCGTACTTGTCGATGACGTCCATTGGGTCCACGCCGTTGCCTAAA
>JAXGWL010000021.1:0-8439 GCA_040773345.1 Lactobacillus sp.
AAGACAGACTTGAGGGTGAATTAAAAGCTAGCTTTACTTGTCCAGCTTTTCCTTGTTCGTAACGTTCAGCTTGTCGTCAAAGGTGTAGACAACAGGTTCACCGGTCTTCATTTCCAGGTTCATGATGTCTGCGTCGGAAATGTTTTCGATGTACTTGGTCAAAGCACGCAGTGAGTTGCCGTGAGCGGCAATGATGACGTTCTTGCCGGCCAACAGATCTGGGGCAATGTGGTCTTCCCAGAATGGCATAACGCGGTCCAGGCAAACGTGCAGGTTTTCTGCTAATGGAATAATCTTTGGATCCAAGTTAGCGTAACGACGGTCGTGAACTTGGCTGTATTCAGAGTCTTCTTCAATCTTTGGTGGCAAAATATCGTAAGAACGACGCCAAATGTGCACTTGGTCAGCACCGTACTTGTCAGCAGTAGCCTTCTTGTTCAGGCCTTGCAGAGCACCGTAGTGACGCTCATTCAAACGCCAAGTCTTCATTTCAGGAATCCACAGTTGGCCGCTTTCTTCCAAAGCGTAGTGCAGAGTCTTAATGGCCCGGGTTAAAACGGAAGTATAAGCTTGGTCGAATTGCAGGCCGTGTTCCTTGAGCAGACGACCAGCTTGCTTAGCTTCTTCAACACCCTTGTCGGACAGGTCAACGTCAACCCAGCCAGTGAAGCGGTTGGCTAAGTTCCATTCGCTTTGGCCGTGACGGATCAAAACTAATTTTGACATGAAAGAATCTCCTTTACAGTAACAATATCAAGTTTATTTTACACGTTTTTTTCTGCTGAAACTAGCTCTTTTGCCGAGGAAAAAAGGCTACAATTAGGAAGGACAATCATTTCAAAAGGAAGGTACCGATGAAATTTAGAAAAAGTATTTTAATCGTCATTGCCGCGCTGCTGGTCTTAACCGGCTGCAGTCAAAAGAGCAGCAAAAAGGCGGCCCAGCCTAACCTCACGGCTAGCCAAGTCGTCAAAAAAGCGCCGACTAACTTAGGGCCCGGGCTGATCACGCACCGCATTAAGTTGGCCAGCCCAGACGGCACGCAGCTTCTTTTAGCCAGCGCCAACTTCGGTGGCAAGCCGGCGGTGGCCCACTCTTCGGCCGGTTTTAAAAACGCCAGCCAAAACCAGGGCGTTGAAATGTGGCTGGGCAATGACACGGCCTACCTGCACGGCAAGGCCAGCTGGGACACCATCGCTCCGGGCAAGGTCATTGCCACCCCACTGGCTAGCTACTTCACTGCCATGCGCAGCAACGACATCGCCAAAGGCTTGACCGCGGCACAAATTAAAAAGGCTCAGGTCAAAAACACGGCCAAGACGGCGACCATCAGCTACCAGGCCACGGACCCCGCTTTAGCCAGAAGTGCCTTTGAAGGCGCCATCGCCTCCTACCCCCTGGCCGACAACCAGCAAAAGTACTTCAACATGTTCTTGCCACGGGCCAAGTACGACCGCGTCACAGTGCGCGAAGAGATCAACAAACAATCTGGCCGCGTCCTGCACTTGACGATCAAGGTCCACGCCAGCGTCGACAACAAATTGCAGATGAATTTGACTCAGACTTACAAAGGCAAGCCGCAGCAAAAAATGCTGACCATTCCGCAAGAAGTCACCAGCACTGCCAAGCCAATGCCGAAGAATCCGCAGGATAGAAAGTAGGCCGTTATGGAAATCGTTTTTATTCGCCACGGGCAAACCGATTTAAACAAAAACAACAAGGTCCAAGGCTCACGCCTGGACCTGCCGCTCAACGCCGCCGGGCGCGCTGGCGCCATTAAAAGCGCGGCGCACTTTGACCCGACGGAATTTCGTGCTTGCTTTGTCAGCCCGCTCAAAAGGGCCAAGCAAACGGCCCAAATTTTTACCAAAAACACGCTGCCCTTGCAAGGAGACGCCCGCTTAAAAGAGATGGACTACGGCAGCTGGGACGGCCAAGAAGTCAGCGCGCTCAAGCAAAAATACCCGGACGGCTTTGACGCCTGGGGCAACATCGTCGACGCCTACGCCAAGCACGCCACGGGTGGCGAAAGCTTTGCCGATTTGGAGGCGCGCACGATGGACTTTGTCGCTTTTTTGCGCCAAAAATACGACCAAGACAAGGTCTTGGTCGTCAGTCACGGGGCCACGATTCGCACCCTGACGGCGGCCCTGCTTCACAGCAGTCCCCTGGCCTTTCAGCAAATGCACAATTGTGGCTTAACTAAGTTTTCAATTCAAAATGGTGAGGCACGGCTGGTCTACTACGACCACGTGCTCTAGTTGCTGCGCAAGACTTCCTTGACGTGGGCGGCGTCTTTTACGGCACCGGTATAGATCAAGTGGTCGCCGCGCTGCAGGACAGTCGCGCCGTGCGGCGTGATCCACTGCTTGCCGCGCCGAATCGCTGAAATCGTGATCAAGTCGATGAAGTCCCACTCCATGAGCGGCTTGTTCAAATAACGCGTATTTTCGACCTGTACTTCGTACAGGCCGTTTTTGTTGTTCAGCAACATATCGATTAAGTCCGGTGCAGCGACCAAGGAATGCATGACCTGCGAGCGCACGGCCGCCATGTTGTACAGGGCCAGGTCTTCTTTGGCGATGGTGTCGAGCTGGGCCGGCGTTGGTTGGCGCAAGCAGACGATGACGCGTTTGACGCCGTGCCGTTTGGCTAAGCGCGCGATTTGGTAGTTCAAGTCGTCGCGCAGGGAGCCCGCCAGCAGGATGTCACAGTCAAACAGACCAGAAGCCAGCAGTGTTTTTTCATCATAATGAGTCAGCTTGTAGAGGTTTTTAACCCGGCTGTCGTAGGTTTCAAAGGTCTGGTCGTCCAAGGCAGCGACACGCACCAAATAGTCCTCACCCGCCAGTTGCTGGGCGGCTGGCACCGTGTACATGTTGGCCCCGATCACGGAGACGGTTTCCTTGATCCGGTCTTGCGGCGTCAAAACGAAGCGACTGTTGAAGACGATCGGACTGAGGATGCAAACGATGACGGCGGCCAAGACAAAGGCCCCGGCTTGGTTGGCACTCAAAACATGCAGCCGCTGGGCTACTTGGACGGCTGGCAAGACGATAGTGATCGTCGTGACGGTTAAAAAGCCGCCAGCCAGCGCATTTTGCCGGTCAAAGTAGTGGCCAAAGACAAACATGACGGGCACTTTGGCCAAGATAAAGGCAATGACCAAGATGGGCAATAGGCGTAGAGACTGCGGGTTGGCCAGCAGCGAGCGCAGGTTCAGTCCGGCCCCAGTCATGATGAAGAAGATGGGGATAAAAAAGCCGTAGCCAATCGAAGTTAATTTGGCCCGCGTCTGTTTGGAAGGGTCGAGCAGCTTCATGACCATCCCCGCCAAAAAGGCCCCTAAAATCGATTTGGCACCGACGCCTTCTGCCACAGCGACTAAGGCAAAGAGCAGGAAAAAGGCCAAGCGGATATCCAGCTGCGTCGTCGCTTTGCTGATCTTGTTGAACCAGGCATAAGGCTGGCGAAAACGTTCCAGCAGGATGATGGCAGCCAAAAACAAAATGATGAGCAGCCACAAGCGCTGCGGGTTAGCCGAATGCAGGCCCGAATAAATGGTCAGGGCGGTCAGTGGCACGACCTCCCCCAAAGAGGCAGTCAGCAGGATCGTCTGGCCGATGGGTTTGTTCAAGATCCCCTTTTCGGTCAGGGCCGCAATGACGACGCCTAAGGACACGGTGGCCAAGATGATGGCGGCCAAGGCTAAGTCTGAGAAAAGGCCCATGAGCTTTAAGGCTAGGCCTAAGATGATGCTCATGACCGTGGTGGCGCCAAAGGCCAGCAGGGAAATTTTCACCGGGTCGGGTCCTTTTTTGGCCTTATTGCGAAAGAGCGCAAAGTCGATCTCCATGCCCGACAAAAACAGCAGCATCATGACGCCAATGTTGGACAGAAAATTGACGCGGATAGTGCCATGCAGCACGTTAAAGCCGCTTTGGCCCAAGATGATACCCGTGCTGATTTCGGCCACGGCCGTTGGCACCTGCGTGACGCGGAAGCGCGCCATCAGCAAGGGGATGACTAGGGCCGCTACGACGACAATAAATAAGGAAATTAGCATTGACCTCGTCCTTTTTTTAACAATAGCTAATTTATTTTACCAAACAAAAAAAGACCCTGCTTGCGCAGGGTCAAATTGTCTTGAATTAGCTCAGCTGCAGGTACTTGCCTTCAGCCCATTGGTTGCCGCCCAGGTTGTACCAAACGGAACCATCAGCCAAGACGGTCTTTTTGAAGACCTTCCAAGCCGTGCCGTTTGGCAGGTAGCGGCCAGTGGCGCCACCACCAGCGTGGGACCAAACCATGATGCCGTAGTTTGGCACATAGTTGACGGTCCCGACAGACGTGATGTTGTAGGTCCCTGGCCGATCGTTGGTCTTATTGCTGTAATCAGCGTTGTCGGTCTTTTCCGGAATGGCCGCAAAGCCGGTCACCATGACGTAGTCGCCTGGGACCCACTGGTTGCCGCCCAAGTTGTACCACCAATCGCCTTGAATTTGGGCCTTTTGGGTGACCTCCCAAGCCGTACCGTTGGCCAGGTAACGGCCAGTGGTGTGACCCTTTGGCGCATTCCAAATAGCGATGCTGGATGGGTAGGAAACCGTAGCGACCGGCGCACCGGTGTTGACCCGCTTGCCGCCGTTGTTGGTTGGGTAAGTTGGGGTTTGTGGGTGTGGCCGGTTGGAAGACCAAGTCTGGGACAGCGGGATGACGTTGATATTAGCGTCAACGGCCATGCCGCGCCAGTTGGAAGCGAACTGCCAGATGGCAACGCCATCCATGCTTGGGAAGTAGTCAAAGTCGGCCCCATAGCTAGCGGCCATGGTTGGATAAGAAGCCACCCAGATGGAGTTCGGGAAGTTGGCGTTGATGGTGTTGACGTTCAAGTTGTTGCGCAGCAAGTAAGCGCCAGAGTAGATCATTGGCAGGTAGCCCGCGTTTCCGACTTGGCTCATGAAGGCCATGACAGCCGTGGTGTTGTAGTCACGGTCACCGTTGACGTAGTTGCCATCCCCGGTTTCCCAGTCGCAGGCCAGGTAAGAGCCGTTTGGCAGGCCCATGGCCCGGGCTGAAGAAACGGCGTAGTTGGCTTCAGCAAAGGCGTTTTGGGCGTTGTTGCCAAAAGTAGCAAAGTGGTAAGCCATCGGCATCATGTCGTTGGCCTTAGCCGAAGCGATTTGCGCAGCCCCACATGGGTTGCGGTAGCTGGTGCCTTCGGAAACCTTGACGATAGCGTATTGGGCCCCATTTTGCCGGTAGCCGGACAAGTCAGTGCCCTGGTAGCTGGAAACGTCGACACCGTAAGAACGGCTTGGCACGTACTGTGCGCTCTGCGGCTTTGGTGCGACGTTTTGGCTTTGCACGTTGACTTGGTTGTTGCTGCGGGTTTGAGCACTAGCAGCAACAGCATAATTATTCTGCAAATTTTGCTTGTTTAAACTTTGTGAATCTTGGTTGTTTAAATTTTGATTATTGTTAGTGTTATTCGTTTGATTGGTGACATTATTGTTCACAGTGCTAGTGGCGGAAGAGTCGTCAACTGTGGCAGCCTGCACGTGCCCGGCGTTGAACCAAGCCAGGCCAGCTAAGGCTGCACTACAAAACATTGCTGCTGCGAATTTCTTTTTCATTAATGATACTCCTTACTGCCTCAAGGGCTGCGCGTTAGTTGCTTATCTTACTTCTAGAACGTAACAGTCCGGCACCCACTGGCTGCCGCCCAAGTTGTACCAAGTTTCGCCGTTAACGGTCTTGGTGCCGAAAAACTTCCAGCGACTGCCGGTGTCCAGATAACGGCTGGTGACACCCGCACCGGCTTGCCGCCAGACGGCCACGCCGTCTTCGTAATTGGCCTCAACCACGCCGGAGCGCTTGCTAATGCTGGCATGGTGTTCAGCCTTTTTTTGGTGGCCGTAGCTTGGGTCGTAGCTGCCGGTATACTGGGCCGGAATCCACTGGTCTTTGCCGACGTTCAGCCATTTTTGACCGCCGACGTATTTATAGCCAAAGGTCTTCCAGGCGGTGCCATCAGTCAGGTAGCGGTCGGTCGCACCATGCCCTGGCGCCCGCCAAACGGCGATGCCGTAGCCGGAAACGTAGTGAATCTGCGCGACGCCGCTTTCTTTGATGTAATCAGGCGTGGCCTCATGCTTCGGACTGATGTCCGGCATTTTGACCGTGCCTGGCGCGGCGGTGTACTGGGCCGGAATCCACTGGTTTTTACCTACGCGGTACCACTTGGCACCGTTGTAGGTCTTGTAGCCCGTGATCTTCCAGGTCGTGCCGTGCTTTAAGGTTTCGCCAGTGGTGTGGCCACCCGGGGCCGTCCAGACGGCAATGCTGTAGTTTGGCACGTAGTTAATCTGCACCGCACCGCTTGTCACGACCACGCCATTGTTGTTGGTCGGCTTCGTCGGCTGCTGGTTATTGTTGCCATTGTTGATGGGCTTGTTGGCGTAGCCTAAGGCGTTAGCGTCAACCCAACCGCCGTTGACCTTGGCAAAACGGGAGCCATCGTAATTGGTGATAAACTCGCTCACTTGCACGCGTTGGCCGGCGCGGACGCTGCCGATGGCCGTGGCAACACTCGGTGCTGTCGGCCAGTTGTAGATGGTCGCGTTGCGTTTCACGGTCGCGGACGTGTTCTGCCAAGAAATCTGGGGGTCATACTTGTTTAAGCCGTAAGCGGCGATGACTGCGTTCAGACTGGCGGCGTAGTTCGGGGCCGTGGCGTAACGCCCCTGCAGGCCGGCGGTCGCATTTTGGTAGCTATTGGCGTTTTCTAGCCAGGTATTGATGTAGTACTGCGGGTTGCCAGAGATACCGTGCCGCAATAAGGCCCCGTTGTCTTCAAAAGAAGCCTGGTAGTTGGGGTACTTCCTGAACTGGGCGTTGGTTTGGTAGGCCTGCCCTTGGGAATTGTATTCGGTCGTCGGCATGTTGACGGATTGGCCGTTGTAAGAGCCTTTGATGCCAAACAGGCTGTTGTTGGGCGACTGGGCCAAAGCCGATTGGCCCCAACCCGACTCGATGATGGCCTGGGCCAACATGACGGACGGGTAGACGCCATACTTGTAAGCGGCGGCCTGCGCCTGCGGAATAGCGCTGGTCAGAAAGGCATTCTGACTGGCGGAAAGAGCAGCCTGGGCCCGGTAGGTCACGGGTTGCTTAATTAAGGACGAAAAAGTGTTGGTAACTGGCACAGCGACGGTGGTCACCACGGCTGCGGTAGCAAGGCCAGTGAAAATCTTCCGATTCATAAAATCCTCCCATAATGTTACACAGTTACATTCTAATGGGGCTTTTGTACGCGTACAACCGAACACAAGTTCTGTTACCAAACGGTAACATTCATAGTATTTGTTATTTAAATAGTCGAAATTCCTATTTCAGCTAAAAAAATACCATATATTCTGCCCCCGCCCGCTGTATACTAATAAATTGTAAATTATTTAATAGGAAAAAAAGCCTGCGAACAAAGATCACTCAACTTTTAAAGAGCGAAAGTTTTCGCCAGCTGGTCATCTACTGCTTGATCGGTGGGCTGGGGCTCGTTGTGGACTTTGGCATCTTTTGGCTGCTCAAGCAGACCAGCCTCAACGTGGAACTGGCTAACTTCATCTCATCTTCCTGCGGGCTGATCAACAACTTCTTTTGGAACAGCTTCTTGAACTTCAAAGTCCATGATCATTTATTTAGAAGATTCATTGAATACTATTTGGTCGGCCAGATCACGACCCTGTTTACGACGGCCTGCCTCTACATCTTCACGACGGTGCTGGGCCTTGACAGTTTTGTGGTCAAGGTGATTTCGACCTTTATCGCCACGATGATTCAGTTCATCATCAACAAGCTGATTAACCCGGGCAGCGCGGTGAACGGCTGGACGTCGCTGATCTGCGCGATTTTGCTGATCGGCGGACTGCAGCTGCTCTGCATTGGCGCGTTGGGCAAGTATATTGGCCGGATTTATGAACAGGTCAAGCGCAGACCGATTTATATTATTCGTGAAAAAGCGTAAAAAAGGCCTTAGAGCAAAACTCTAAGGCTATTTATTTGCCATAAGCCGGAACAACTTACGGCCTAATCAGTATCGCTAGGTACAAAAACGCCACACCTGTATTTCAGCACATAACTTTCCGTGGGTAATAGCGGTCAGCTTCGACTGACCGCTATTTTTGTGCCTTTATTTCATGAATTGCATGAAGCTTTCAAAAGCGTGATCTAAGGCCATCAAGTCTTCTGGACTAGCAAAGTCGCCGGTCTTCTTGTCGATCTTGTCCTGGACGTGGCCAATCAACACCTCGTTGCCTGGCAAAACATTAGCGGCCAAGTCCGGTGACATCAACACTTCCCGCAAGTCTTCCTGGGCATTAGAGGCCCCGACTGAAGACAGAGCAGCGCCAACGACCATAACCTTCTTGTAGTTCATGA
>JAXGWL010000022.1:0-8305 GCA_040773345.1 Lactobacillus sp.
AGACAAGCGGATCGGCGAAATGATGAAGAAGATGAACAAGGACGATTTGATGTTCATCACTGCCGACCACGGCAATGACCCATCTTACCGTGGCACTGACCACACCCGTGAATATGTTCCAATCCTGATTTACAGCCCAGGCCTGCCAGGCGGTAAGTCCCTAGGCGTTGGTGACACCTTTGCCAACTTGGGTGCTACTGTCTTGGACAACTTTAACGTTCAACAAGGCAAGTACGGCAAGAGTTTGTTAGACAAACTTAACTAAAGAGGTAAGAAATAATGAGTACACCACATATTGAAGCTGAAAAAGGCGAGATCGCTAAGACTGTTTTACTGCCAGGCGACCCACTGCGGGCAAAGTTTATTGCCGACAACTTCTTAGACAACGTTACCCGTTACAACACTGTCAGAAATGCCTTCGGCTACACCGGTACTTACAAGGGCACCCCAGTTTCTGTTCAAGCTACTGGCATGGGGATGCCTTCTATCGGCATTTACTCCACTGAACTGGCTAAGTACTTTGGCGTTAAGAATTTAATCAGAATTGGTACCGCTGGTACTATTTCTCCTGACGTACACGTCCGCGACATTGTGATTTCCGAAGGTGCTTCTAGCGGCCAATCCGGTTTTGTAAGCAGCTACTTTGACAAGGAAATTAACTACGCACCAATTGCCAACTTTGAGCTTTTGGATGAAGCAGTTCACAAGGCCCAAGAACTAGGCATGAGCTACCACGTCGGCAACACCTTGGCCGTTGACCGTTTCTACAACGATACGATTGACAACAAGAAGCTGTCTGACTTTGGTATTTTGGCAACTGAAATGGAGATTCCTGCTCTGTACACGGTTGCTGCTCAATTCCACTGCCGGGCCTTGGCTCTGTTGACTGTGTCAGACAACATCATCACTGGTGAAGCAACCACTCCGGAAGAGCGGCAAACTGGCTTCAAAGACATGATGAAACTGTCACTGGAAACCGTCAAAGACTTTACTGAAAAGCACTCTGACGATTAGTGCTTAAAAATAGTCTTCTTCGGAAGTTCGGAAGGCTATTTTTTTACCCTTTTTCTGGTATAGTGAGGGAAGTTGTCATATATATTTTTTTAATTGGAGGTTTTGTTTAGTTCAATGGACTCTGCATTTTGGGGCGAGTTTTTCGGAACTTTTGTCTTTTTAGCGATCGGTATTGCCTGTAGTTGTGGGATGAATTTGAAGTATTCCTTGACGAAAGGGAAGAGCTTTTTATTCGTTGGCTTGACTTGGGGCTTGGCTATTACTATGGGTGTTTACACCGCTAACAGCTTTGGTTCTCTGGGAAACTTGGACCCAGCCGTTACTCTGGCATTTGCAATGGATGGCATGGTGCCTTGGAATCAGGTTGCCGCCTACATGCTGGGGCAATTCCTCGGGGCTTTCGTTGGTGCTGCGGTAGCTGTAACGGCTTACCTGCCGCACTTTAGAAAGACGACCGAGGCAGAAGGCAACGATATTTCTGTCTTTGCAACCGGTCCAAAGATCATTGCCCACCAGTGGGAATATATGATCTCAGAAATTGTCGCCACCCTCTTCCTATGCTTTGTCCTGATGAACTTAGGCAAGAGCTTTGCCAGTGGCTTAATGCCAATTGTTGCTGGTTTGCTGATTGCCATTTTGATTCAGGCCTTCGGTGGCCAGACTGGTGCTGCGATGAACCCAGCCCGTGACTTAGGTCCACGTATTTTGCACTCAATCTTGCCTAACGCAAAGGGCGACTCCAACTGGGGCTACGCCTGGGTACCAGTCGTTGGTCCTTTCATCGGTGGTGCAATTGCCGGCGGTTTGCAAAGCTGGTTCAAGCTGCTGTTTTAATTGACGAATTATAATTGAAAAGGACCGCAAGGTCCTTTTTTAATTATAGCGAGGCTAAGATTTTGAACATAAAACTTGCTGATTTAACTAAAAAGGTTGCTGATCAGGCTTACCTGCAAAATTTGCAGACCTTTAAAAATGCTGATTTGACCAAAACTAAGCTGACGCAAGTGGCAAAGGCGCTGGTTAAGGAAGCCCAAACGGCGGCGAGCAATGGCAGTCTGTTGCAGACGCAGCTGACGATCACTGGGCGACGGCCGGTGACCTTTGGCTTGGAATTAAACATTGTTAACTTGCCTTATGACGATTACAAAAAGATCGCCAACTTCTGCCAGGAGGATCAGGACTACGAGGTCAATGTTTACGTGACGACTAGTTCAGACTACATCAATGCCTCTAAATTTCGAATTGACCAATTAGCGACTAGCGATGAGCTGGCAGCAGATCCGGAGCAAGTGACTGCTAAGTTGCTTGCATATATTGAGGCTAAAAGACAAGCAATTAAGGATTATGAGCCAAAAAGTCCAACTAAAAAGGGCAGCAAAAAAGCCAAGCGCACTTCTAAAAAATAGAAGCCGCCTGGCTTTTTTATTTTGGTCTGTTTTCTGCAAGATAAATAACAGCTCAATTTAAAGACTATTATTAAAAAATAATGATATATATGAATATAATTTCCCCAAAACCTGTCGCAACAGCGATACCTGCCCTACAATAAAAGTAGATACTCCCAGCGGGGGAGCGATGATAAAGTGGAGCCAGAAAATGCCTGGTAGAAATAATCGGCAAGCACGCTTGTAAAAGGCCCAGAAGGCGACTAATAAGGATCGTTTTGCGATTCGTAAGCTAGCGATTGGCGCGGTCAGCGTCATGATTGGCATGGTTGGCGTCGGTGCTGCTAATCAGCAGACCGTACTGGCTGACGAGCCTGCAAAGCAAAGTGAGCAACAAAATAAGGTTGCTGACGGGCAGACAAACACCCAGAAACCGGTGGCTAAAACTGCTACGCAAAAGACAAGTACAACAGTTACACCTGCTAAGCCAGTTACTAAGCAGCAGCCTAGCGGCCAAGCTCTGTTCCCAAGAAGACGAAGAGCACTGTTTTAAAGGCAGCTGCTGAAAAGCAGCAAAATAAATCTAAGGCAAAAGCAAAAGAACACAAAGTTGATACTGTCCAAAAGCTTAAAGCTAAATACCAACAATTAGAAGCTCAATTGCCGGGGATGAGTGAGGCTGAACGCACGGCGGCTTTAAGCGCCTTTCAAGAAAAAATTAGCCACTTAAGCGCTACGGACCAGCAGCTGCTGGCAAGTTTAATGCTGCCAGCTGTTTCTAATTACGATACGAGTAAATGGACGTTGTCAGGTACTAGTGGTGAAGTAACGATCGAGATTCCGACGACTGTGCCCTATGTGACAGAAGCCGATGGCAAGAGTGTTTACTTGCCAAACACTTATGATTTCCAGCAGGATCCTAGGTATCGCAACGTTACTCAGGTCGATATTACTAGAGATTTTGCTAAGGCTTTGACTAACGCAGAACTGGATAACCTGCACTTTGACCATAATCATAACAGCAAACTTTATGCTACGGGCAGCGACTGGAGCTATGCTTTTTCCAAAAACAATGTGCCTAGTACTGTCTCCTCAGCTAGTTGGAAGACATTTGACTTTGGTACAACTAGTAAAGGTGGTTTTGATACTAGCGCCATCAAAAACATGAGTCACATGTTCGATCATGACAATTACGTCACAAGTATTACAGGCCTCACTACTTGGGATACTAGCAATGTTGCAAATATGAGTGGTATGTTCCTTGCCAACTTTGGTTTGTCTCAAATCGATTTACATGGAATTAATACCAGCAAGGTCACTGACATGACGCAGATGTTTGATAGCTGCACCAGCATGACAGCGGCAGACCTATCCGGTTGGGACTTGAGCAGTGCTAAAAAGTTAACTGCGATGTTCCACCTTGATATGAGCTTGCAGAAAATTGACGGTATTGAAGACTGGAGTCATGCCAGTGGTGTGGCTAATACCGACTATATGTTTTTCTATTGCGAATCATTACCTGGTCGGATGGACTTAAGTAAATGGCGTGTTACAGGGCTTAAAACTGGCCAGTGCATGTTGGCCGTAACATCGTTAAACTATATTAATTTATCTCACTGGAACTTGTGTACTATTCAGAGTAGTCACCTACCAAGTAGTTCAGGAGAGGGCGCGTTAGCCCGCGGTACGTTTGGTATGTTCTCTGGTCTAATATGTCCAGCAGTTATTGCAATGACAGACACTGTGATGCCAACTGATTCTGCTCAGGCTTTTCAAAGCGCTGATTTTAAAATTCAAGCGGGAATAGGACTGACAAGAAATCAGCCTTTAGTAGTCATTAGTAATACCTTAGCCGCGACTTCACTTGATAGAAGTAGAAATGATACTAATTATTTAACCTTGCATGATCCTTTCTGCATCTACCCAGCTGATAAAGTCGTTGGTGAACCAATTGATTTCTTATATCCATCAGTCCAGGCTCTGAAAGATGAATATAATCATAAAATTGCCCTGGATACAGATCCAGCTGTTCATAACAGCGAAATCAATGAAATTGCCACCTGGTTGCGACAATCAGGTGTTGATAGCCAATGGCCTGATAGTTTAGCTCAAATTGATACCTTAGGCGAAAGAACTGGCTCGGCAATTGAATATTGGATTAACGCTATGAACGAGCGTGATCGTAAAAATCACGTTGATCATGGTGATCATGGTGCCGTCTTCAATGACAATAGCCTGGATGGTATGAAGCTGATCGATATGTTGTGCGACGTGAACAGCTACTACCGGGTTAAGAAAGCTGTCATTGACATTAACGGCGATGAAGGTAAAAAATTTGATGGTCAGCCTGCAATTCTAGACAATGGCAAGATTACTTATCAAAATCATGGCTTAGCTGGTCGCGCAACAAATAACGATTTTGTCAAAGCTGCTTCTCACTTAGTTGCTTCTGATTTTGATTGGTATGAAGGTTCGACGATTACGCCAGGCAGTCGGCCACTGGCTAATGTTCCATCTGCAGTGGGTACTTATACTTTACGTTTAAATGCCAACGGCATTAGAAAGCTTCAAAACGATGGAGGAGTAACTCCTACGAAAGTGGCGGCTATTTAACTCAAAATCCTAACGAAACTAATAAGTTAGCATTCCCAGCTGATTTCCTTTTAACTGGTGTACTGCATTACACGATTGCAAAAGGCTACATTGTTCCAATCGTAGCCGTTGTTAGCTCAACAATCGAAGTGCCTGTTGTGCCTGCTAGTGGTGAACAGCCAAGTGATAATAACCAGCACCGGTCAGACAACAACCAACCAACAGATGACAAAGCGCAGAATATTAGTCACCAGACCCAACAACAGCATAATCAAAACTTAATCAGCAAAGGCCCTGAACAAATTATCGCTCTCAGAGTAATGCTCGCAAGGGCAGTCGACTTCCGCAAACCAATCGACAAGCTGGCATTGGCGTATTAGGCGCTGTCTTATTAGGAGCAGCCGTTCTGCTAGATCTCAGTGATCTTAGAAAAAGAAGATTCTAAATAATTGTGTCAGCAATAAAAAGAGGCTTGCTGGTTCTCCAGCAAGCCTTTTTTATTTGCTTAGAAATATAAAATTAGTATTTATTTTATTAATTGACGTGTTTGTAGTGGGTGAAAGCATGTTCGTTGCTGTAGAAGAAGAAGTCAATGCCCCCGGCACTTTTTACAATCCCTCGTGACAAGATCGGATTAATCGTGTCCGCAGTATCAGGAAAAATGGTTTTCTGTGACATGTTCATCAGGGCCATATTCATTGTATAGTGCGTGTAGTGAATCACGTCATCAATCCAGTCCGGCTTGCGCTGGTACAGGTATTTAATGTCCTTTTCCTGGTTGGCCAGAATCTTGGTGATAAAGTCCTTTAACCAACTTTGCAGCTTTTCTTGGTCCGCTGGCTGCATTTCTTTAAAGGCCAGGCGGAATTTTCTGCCCGGATAAATACCGTTAAAAGCTGTGCCCCGCATTGCATCCTTGATCAGTTCGGCCAAACGCACCATCTTGTGTTGACCGTAGAGATACAGCGGAGTAAAGAAAGCGGAGTGATAGAGCACAATGCTCGTAATGATGGCTGCCGCCTTTTTCTGCATCCCCGTGCCATTTTGGTAGACGTCTTGCAGCAGTTGCAGGTTATTTTGCAGGTATTGGTCGTGTTCAGCCCAGTCAATGGGGTCAGGGGCCTCAGCCGGCTTAAATTCAGCAATCGCTGCTGCGTAACCTTTGTTGTTGATTGACTCTAAAAACTCTAATGCGTTGAAAACGGAAGTTTCCTGGGGCGTGATGACGTCCTTTTTTTCTTCTGCAACGCCAATTCTGCTTTGCAGGGTGGAGATCAGAGCAAGCTGCCCTAAGCAGTTCAGGATAAGTTCCTGCTCTTCCGGGGCTAATTGCGTAAAGGTGCCGCGATCCTCGTGCAGAGGAATGCGCCCTGGCTCCCAGAGGATATCGTTGAGCCGGGCCCAGGCAGACTTGTCGATCCGGTCCTCCAACTTATTCCAGTTAATTGCTTTAAAATATGGTTTACTCATTTGGCTTTTGCCTGTAATTACTCAAAAAACTAATGTTACCAAGCTCAGCAGGCTTTTTGACATCTTGAGTCGGCTCGCCCTTTGAAAGCTCAGCTACAATTTGACGTACATTCTGCACATCCTCTTGCGTACCGTTAAATTCAAGCAGGTACAAGATTGGCACCTTGAGCGTCGCCGAAATTTTCTTGGCCGTTTGTGCAAAAAGGTCGTTGAAGTTTCGGTTGCCGCAGCCAATGATCCCGATCAGATTATTCTTGTTGTCCTTGTAGGTCAGGAAATCGACAATGGAGTCCATCATAAAATCCTGATAAGAAGGAGTGATGAGGATGTACTTTTAACCCATGTCATATTGGGGGTAGGCATCATCAATTTTATGAGCAGGCAAGCCGGTCTTTTTGATGAAAAGGTCGGTCTGACCGGTTATTGTGTAATAAGCTACTGCAATCATAAATTCATCCTTATATCTACATACCAATATTATCTAATGCTGAAAAAACAAGGTCAACAAGAGATGGCGGAATTTATTGGTAAATGCTTTAGAAATTCCGTATACTATGAATAAGAATGAGAGGTTGACAAAAATGACATTAGGCTGGAATTGGTTAGGCATTTGCTGTGGGTTGTGTTGATTTTGTATTTGGTTTTTATTGTGCAAAATATTCGCAAACGCCATTTGCAGATGATCATTCGTGACCGGAAGCGCTTTGATGCCAAGACCTTTTCATTAGATATCGTCGAATTGCTGGTTTTGTTTGTGGGCCTCTTCTTGCTGGTTCGCCAGACCTTTTTTGACAATCCGGATCTAGCTAATCGGGAAGCGGTTACTAGCAAGATTGAATACCGGCCGTTGATCTTATCGACCGGCGCGCACAGCTCATATTACGTGACTGCCCATTCAGAAAAAAAGACCAGACCGGCTCAGTCCTATTCTTTTTACAGTGACGGCAACCACATCACTGTTGATAGCCGTTATGCGACCATTTCTAGTGGTGTTAAGCCATCAGCGGTTAATGCAGCAATGATTCCCTATTCTAAAAAAGAATTGGCCAAAGCAGATCGGCACTACCAAAAGGCTTTTATGGCCGTCTATACGGCTCGCTACAAGAATAATTGGCGTAATGGGCTAGGACTACACGCAGGTAGAATAGCAGTCAGATACTACCTGTTACGCGTGCCTGACGACACCTTTATTAGAGATAAATAATGACCTGAAAAAAGAAGAGCTCGCAGCAAATTAGCTGCGAGCTCTTTTTTGTTGTTAGCCTAAACGTTTAATTTTTTAGGCTCTTTGCTTTTTCTAATGGTCGTCAATAAGTAGCCTTCAATAAAGGCGATCAAGAGCGATGCTGTCAGATAGTCCAACACATTTCCGGAATAAAAGGCAATGATGAGGACAAAACCCGTTGACACAATCAAGGTGGTCAGTAAGAGACTGCGCTGTTTGCCAGCCTTAAACCAATTAATAATTGCGTACAGCAAGGTCCAAACATAAAAGCCTAAGTAGAGCACCATCCCAATAATGCCCAATGAATAAATCTGGGCTAAAAAGTCTCGCTCTAGTGGGAAGATATTGTTCTCCCTGATAAAGGAAATGCCCAGCCACTTGTCACGGGGCTGGTGATTGTTGGCCATGACTTTATTGAGCATCAAGACTTCCACTCGCCGATAGTTGATGCGCTGACTCACAGGCATTCGCATTACGTGCAGCCAGAAGTAGGGATCATACTTGTATGAATAGCTCTTGTAGATAAAGCCCGGTTTCAACGAATAGGCCACATGGTGTTTCTTGATGAACCGTTTTAAAAATTGCCGTTCTTGTTGGCCGTGGTATTTCTTCAGGCCCC
>JAXGWL010000023.1:0-7999 GCA_040773345.1 Lactobacillus sp.
AACGGGTTCAATGTAGAGCGCATTTTTATCGGTTAAACCAGCTGGCCCCGCGAAGTCATTATTGACCACGGCGGCCGCAACCGACTTAATCACACGGCCGGTCTGCTCAGCCGAAATTTCTTTGATTTGCAGCTGACGGGGATTTGAACTAATATCAGCGATCGTTGCCAAGGCCCCACCATGTTTTAATTTAATGAGCCCCGCATTTTTTAGAACATATAAAGCGCGGGACTCGTTAGTCGCGTCGTTGGGAACTGCAATCGTAGCGCCATCAGGCAGGTCTGCCAATTTTTTATATTTCTTCGAATACAAGCGAATTGGTGAAATCGTCGTGCGGCCGATTGGCACAACACCACCATGGTTGGCCTTTTTCCAAGCGTCTAAAAAAGCATAGTGCTGGAAGGCATTGAGGTCGATATCGCCGGTCTTTAGCGCCTTATTGGGCTGGTTGTAATCGGAAAAGTTTTTCACGACGACAGTGATGCCGTACTTTTGCTTGGCAGTCCGGGCCACCTGGTGCCAAATCTGTTCGCCCTGTTTAGTCTGACCGACAACCCCTACCGTAACTGTTTTACTGGCCTGGTTGTTGGGACTAGGCCCAAATGAGAACCAGCCTAAAATTAGGATCACAATCCCGATGACCGACCAAATGATGCGGGCTCTGACCTTTTTTCTGTGCATTGCTTTCAACTCCCTAACAAACAAAAAAGCGTCCGTCGCATAAGGACGAACGCATCGTGAAACCACCTTTTTTTACTGCCTGCTTGCGCAAACAGCCTCACTAGCTATCAAATAATAGCTTGCTGCGATAACGGCTGCACTTGCCGGCAACGGCTAAAATGCTTCACCGCTGCAGATCATTTCAGGCCCATGTTCAGCTCGCCCGCCCTGCCGCTTCGCACCTAACGGCGGCTCTCTGTCAAAGACGGCTACGAACTTACTCTGCCCTACAAGATCATTAAGTATTGTCAGTAACTTATCAGTATTTTTTAATATTGTCAACAGTCAATAAAAAAAGCCCTTAAAAAGGACTTTCTTTTTCATTAGGCACCGTGGTATTGCACCAGCGAATAGATGCCGACGTCTGGCAGCTTTTCGCGCCCCTTTAAATCAGGCAGTTCAATGTAAAAAGCAGCACCTACCAGCTTGCCGCCTAATCTTTCGATTAAGTCTTTGCTGGCCCGCAAAGTCCCAGCAGTGGCCATCAGGTCGTCGCAGACGACCACCCGTTGGCCAGGCTTAATAGCATCCTTGTGCATTTCCAAAGAATTTGAGCCGTATTCCAAGTCATAAGAAGCACGTTCCACTTCCCTTGGCAACTTGCCAGGCTTTCTAGCTGGTACAAAACCAACGCCCAACTCTAAAGCAACTGGACAACCCACAATAAAGCCACGTGCTTCCGGCCCAACGATTACATCGGCCTGCTTGCTTTTAGCATAAGCAGCGAGTTCTTTAGTTGCTTCCCGATAAGCTGCAGCATTTTGCAAAAGTGGCGTAATGTCGCGAAAAACAATGCCCTTGTTGGGAAAATCCTTGACACTTGCGATGTACTTTTTAAAATCAAAACTCATGATTTGGAATAAACCTCCATCTATTTCAGGTGCTGCTGCACATAAGCCAGCAATTGCTTTCGCGGCATTGTTCGTAATTGACGAGCAAAACGCAACTGCTGAGCAACCGCTCTGAAATATTTCGAATCGGTCAATTTTTGTTTAGGGTGCTGACCGTCAGCACTGATTTTTGACAGATTAATTTTAACAAACTTCAGGTCAAAAAACACCCTTAAAACGAAAAAGATCTCGTAGCTGCTCATCCCTAAGTAAGGGGCAACTTGGTAATAATCGTTCGGTTTTAAACCAGGATGAGTCATAACATAGTGCCAAACGTCAATATATTTCTGTTTGGTCGGCAGGCTCGCTACTGGGAGGCGATCAAAGCAAAAGCGTAGATAAAGCTGGTCGTAGTGCTTGCGCAAAGCCTGGTCCAGCTGTGTTCGATCTGGCGGCAGTTCGACGATGCTCGCCCGCTGGCCGCCTTGATAATCGTCTACTAAGGCCACCTGCTCAGGGCTGAGACCCCAGGCCCGCTGGCCTTGCGCCAAACCTTTTTTAGTGTAGAAGAGGTAGGTATCGGCCAGCTGCAAGTCGCCGACGCAATGACGCACGTCAATCACCGTCTGCGCCTGTAGAATTGCCGGCAGGCCATACTGCCAACCCACAATGATAGCCTGCAGGCTGCTGCGACCACGCCAATAGTTTTTGGTCAGGGTCACAAAAAAGCGTTGCACCAAATTCAGCTGCCGGTGCTGCAGCAAAAAGCCATCGTCAAAACCGGCCACGGTCAAATGGCCGACTTGCAAGCGCAAATGACTCTGGTCCTGCCCCATTGTTTGGCTTTTAACAATTTGGGGCTTGGTCAAAGCAAAAACTGGTTCCGGATTGCCGGTGCCAAAAGGACCGGCCTGGTGCATGGCCTGCCAATCGGCCAAAGTCAGCTGGGGGTCTAGTTCGAAATCATATTCTTTTTGTTCTGGCAATAAACCGTGGAAGCTGTCTTCAAAGGCAGCGCGCAAATCCTGCAGCTTAGTGGTTGGCAAACTAAGGCCACAGGCATAGTCGTGACCGCCAAACCTCGTCAGCAGCTTTCCATTTAAAGGATTTAAGGCATCAAAGAGATTAAAACCGGGCAGCGAGCGCCCTGAGCCCTTGGCCACACCATTTGCACCTTTGGTCAAAATGAGCGTAGGCTTGTTCAATGTTTGCGCGACTTTATTGGCCACCAGGCCTAAAATGCCTTCATGCCAATGAGCGTCATATAGGGTCAAGGTCGACTTGTTTTGCCAACCATGCTGTTTAACTTGGGCCAGTGCCTGCGCATAAATTTCTTTGGTTAAAGTCTGGCGCTGGGTATTCAGTTTATCGATTTGGTCAGCCAAGAAAGCCGCCTCTTGCTCTGAATCAGTGAGCAACAGGCGCACGGCCATTTTGGCGTCGGCCAAGCGACCAGTTGCATTGAGTCTGGGCACAATAGAAAAGCCCAAGTCTTCTTCATCGACCTGACCTAGCTTTAAACCAGCCTTGGCAATGAGTGCCCGCAGGCCTGGCCGCGTTGTCTCGTTCAAGACCTCTAGTCCGCGGCGCAGGATGATGTGACCTTCACCGGTCACCCGCACCAGGTCGCCTACGGTGCCAAGAACGACGAGGTCCAACAATTCAGGCATGGGATCTCGCATGAGCTGCCGCGCCAAAGTATAGGCCACGCCCGCCCCACAGTAATCGTCAAAAGGATACTTTTGACCCGGATAGTTGCAGTGCACCAGCGCATAACAGTCAGGTTTTTCTTGCTGAAAAGTGTGGTGGTCAGTGACAATGACGTCAACGCCATGCTCTTTGGCATAACGGCATTCGTTAATGGCTGTCACGCCGTTGTCGACTGTAATAATCAATTTGGTGCCACAGGCAATGATCTTTTGATAAGCGGCCAAGTTGGGACCATAGCCTTCTTTGAAGCGATTGGGAATATAAAGTTCAGGCTGGGCCCCTAAAATCCCTAAAACGTCGAGTAAAATGGCAGAAGCCGAGATGCCATCGGCATCGTAGTCACCATAGATCGTGATTTTCTCGCCCCGGTCGATGGCCTGTTCAATTCTGTCAGCAGCCTTTGCAAGGTCATGCATTAAACTCGGATCGGCGAGGTCGGCTTCGGTTGCGGTCAGCCACCAGCTAATTTTTTCCTCTGTATCCAGCCCGCGCAAAGCAAAAAGCTGTGCCGTTTGAGGACCCAGCTTAAATTCTTCTTGCAGCTCGTGCGGGAGCGTTTGTTGTTTTCTTTTTTGCCAAAAAGTCATTTGAGTTTAAACACCTTTAAGTTATGCTGATTAGCTGCTTGGGTTTTAATTAAGTTGCCACGCACTGCCCAGCGGTTAGCGCCACCGTCAGCGCAAGTAATCAAGGTCACAATTGTCTGGGGCGTATTGTTGACAAGCCACACGTTGTAAGGACTAACCTTCTTTTTATAGTAAATGCGGTAAACGTAAACGTGTTGCAAGTTGGTCAGGTAGACTTTCTGCCCCACTTGCGCATTTGCAAGCGGCGAAAACAAAATGCCCCGGGCGGTCATATAGTGACCGGCCAAAGGGTAATTGCCTTGCCCCATGACTTGGTCAGCCCGCATGGTGGCGCCGCCTGTCGACATCGACTGGTCCGACAAACCCTTGCAGATAGGCAAATACATCTTGACGCTAGGAATCGCCAACGCGCCCACCACTAAGGCATTGCTCCGCATGCGCGCTTGGATTGCTTGGGCAGGATTCATCTCTTTGACTTTGCTAAAGTCAAACTGCCCCTTTTTGTGTTGATTGGCTTTGATCTTCTTAGCAGTCAGGCCGGTCAAAGCTTGGTTTTGGTTTTGCCTGATGGCGTGATTGGAAACTGGGGTCGCCAAAAGCAGGGCCACGCCCACCACCAGCAGGACAATTGCTAACGCTGAGCGCCAACCAAAGCGTCGTTTGTTTTTTGCCATAGTAATCCGCTCCCCTTGTCGCAACTTTTACTTCTTGCTATATTAGAAAAGGTATTTGTGAGCGTTTTCAGCTTTTGCTACTCACTTGCACGCAAAAATTATAGCATATTCCGTTACTGGCTTTCCGGCAGCGGAAACGAAAGGAAATGGACTATGCCTCATTGGTTCTGGGCAATCATTATTGTCTTAGTCATCTTGCTGCTTTTATTTCTGGCCTTTTGTGCTTACGCCGGCAACTTTTTGATTACGGCCGCACTTTTCCGCGATTCTACTTGGTATGCAACCAAAGGCCACAAAATGCTCAATCCCGACAACTTCAATACCAAAAAAACGGTTTGGACGGAGATTGAAGATCGGCAAAATAAAGAACGCGACGAATTTTGGCACAGCCAGCATAGTGAAAGCTGGCAGCAAGAACTAGCCGGTCACCAGATCGTCGCCACGGCCTTTAAAAATACCGGTCACCGCTGGGTGATCGGCGTCCATGGCTACCGGTCAACGGGCAAGCGCGATATGGGCTACACGGCCAAAAAGCTTTTTGCCAAGGGTTACAGTGTGCTCGTGCCAGATCTGTCCGCCCATGGCAAAAGCGGCGGCAACCAGATCGGCATGGGCTGGCTGGAGCGCCGGGACGTAGAGGCCTGGATTCAGGAAGTCATCAAACGCGACCCCGCAGCGGAAATCACACTGCTCGGCGGTTCCATGGGTGCTGCCACAGTTCTAATGACCAGTGGTGATGACCTGCCCGCACAAGTCAAGCTGCTGATCGCCGATTGTGGCTATTCTTCCGTCACGAGCGTTTTTTCCTATATTTTAAGTTCTGCCTTGCACCTGCCGGTCGGACCGGTCATCTACTTCGCCAGTCGGGCCTGTCAAAAGAAAATTGGCGTCTCTTTTGACCAAGCTTCTGCGGTCAAGCAGCTGCGTAAAAATACCCGGCCCCTGCTCATCATCCACGGGACAGCCGATAAATTTGTGCCCTACCAGGAAATGTTCAAAAATATGGCCGCAAGCCAGGGCCCAGTCGAAAGTCTGTTGGTGCAAAAAGCGCCGCACCTGTCGGCAGCTATTTACGACGAAGATCGCTACTATGAAACTATTGTGCAGTTTATTGAAAACAACTTAGAAAGAAGTCATGACGATGACAGAAAATAAGAATAATATGAAAGCGGCTGTCTTATTAGTAATTATTGCCGCCACGATGAGCTCCGCCAGCCAGTTGCTCTGGAAAATTGGTGCTGATGCAAAGAGTTCTGGCCTAGCCATTCTGCTCTACCTCCTAGGCTTTGTGCTAGCGGGGCTTGGTTTGGTCTTTTTGACCGGTTCCTACCGTTTTGGACCTGTATCCATCATGCAGCCGATGATGTCCTTGGGCTATGTCTGGTCGATTATTTTTGGCGCTATTTTCTTGGCTGAAGCGATCACTACACCGAAGATTATTGGCACGATATTGATTATTGTCGGCTCAGTACTTTTAGGCTACGAAGGAGGGCGCGAATAATGGCAAACATTAATTGGGGGCTGGTGATCCTGATTTTGCTAGTCACAACGCTAACTGGTTCGGTCGGTGCCTTGGTCCTCAAGGCGGGCATGAGCCGCATCAGCAAACTGACCTTTGCTGCCTGCATTAAAAGTGGTCTAATCTGGGGCGGTGTACTGCTCTATCTGGTGAGTGCAGTAACCAACATTTTCTTATATAAATTTCTCCCCTACTCGATTGGCTTCCCGATGACCTCACTGACTTACGTCTGGACTGTGATCCTTTCGTATTTCGTCTTCAAAGAAAAAATTAATTTTCTGAAAGTGTTGGCAATTGTTTGCATCATTGCTGGCGTTATTATCATCAGTCGTTAGAGGCAAACAAAAAAAGGCTGCGCAGTGCGCAGCCTTTTTATTTACCCTAAATTGAGCAGTTTTTGTTGCCATCCATTTCGACATGCTTATTGGCTGCCAGCAATTTATCGCCATCACCAATTTGCACGCCGGAATCAAGCAACCCCGCATCACACTTCAAAGCCAAGCCGCCGTTTTGGAAGTCTAAAACCAGGCCGGCGTCCATCAAAGCCAAGTCATAATCTGAAGTATAAAGTGCTAACCCTTTATTGTTCGTCAGTTCGACTCGGTAGTCGGGATCAGCGGCAGCAACCTTGATTAATGAAAAGCGGTCGCCAATGCTGCAAGAGCCGCCCTGCAGCGAGTACTTGCCGCCGCCATCATCGGCGATCAAAATCAATTTACTGTCGGCAACGCCTTTTTTGCTTAGATAGTTAAAAGCGGCGTCCGTAATGCGAATCTCAGTCATAGTAGCTCCTTTTCAAAAAACTCTCCATGCCTTCCGGCTCATGACCAGTGATGAGTTTAAAAGCAGGGCTTTGCCCCTGCAGATAACCCATGGCACCACCAGCATACATAGAGGCTAGCTCTTGGCCGTCGCCTTCTTCAGCATAGATTTCGCCAAATTTTTTAACACTAACTGAATTATACCCGATTTCGCGTCCTGTTACCCGACTCATGATTGCGCCCAACTCTGGCATGGTTAAGGGGGTCATTTTGTGCCAAAAGGTAAGTTGTCCTGCTCTGGAGCAAAGCTGGGGAAGTAGCCGCGCAAGCGAAAGCTTCCGCCGAGTCTTTCAGCGTAATAAAGGATGGCTTGGCGTCCGACTGGGTAAATCAGGCCTTTGCGCTGAATTAATTCTGGCAGATAGGGAACCAACGGGTCAGCATACAAGGCATTTTTTAAGATGACATAGGCTAGGTTGGTGCCAGCTAAACGCCGGGGCAGGTAGCCATAAAACGGAGACATCACGAAAGGATTGCCTTCTTGGTCAGCGATAAAAGACATGGCCACTAGTTTAGCCACCTGAGCCTGCTGCATTGCTGCCAAAACGTTCTCCAGTTCTTTGACCCGGTCCAAGACCGTGTAAGTCTTGCTGGCAATGTAGACCAGCACGTCAACGCCCGCTAACGCTTTTTGCAAGCTGCCTTCGTCTTGAAAGTCCATCTCTCTGATGGTGAAGCTCGCTTGGCTTAGTTTTTGGGCGTGCTTTTTATTGTGGACTAAAGCAATAATGTTTTCCTGACTTGTTTTTTTAGTCAAGGCGGCGACAACCTGACTGCCTAAATGGCCACTGGCCCCAGTAACTGCGATCTTCATTCGACAATCCCCCTAAGCATGTTACTCATTTACTTACATCTATATTTTATTATAACGGTATAAGTATTATTATCAATATATTTATTAATATATTTGTAATTAGTTTAATTACTTCTTTCTGCATAAAAAAAGAACTAGCCCAAGCTAGTCCTTTAAACTGACTCACTTATTTTTTTGCTGTAAATCGTCGTCACCCATCTTCAGCACGGCCATCAAGGCATCTTGGGGAACATCAATACTCCAGACCGCCTTCATCCGCTTCTTGACGCGTTTCTGTTTTTCAAGCAGCTTGGCGCGCCGGTCTGGGTCACACGTGTGAATCTT
>JAXGWL010000024.1:0-7900 GCA_040773345.1 Lactobacillus sp.
AGCTGCTAGCAGCATAAAGGACACCATGATTTGGTACTTAATCGCCAGCACCGGATTGACACCTGCAAAGATCAGGCCAGACATCATCCCCGGCAAGTTGACTAAGCCCACGGTTTTCACGGAATCAATCGTCGGCTGCATCCCCGTCTTGATGCTGCGCTGGATTAACACACGGCTCGCCTCAAAGGCGCTAGCGCCCAAAGCCAAGCGTTCTAAGACGGCTTGCCGCTGGTCGCCAAAGCCCTCGTACAGGGCCTTGTAGCACAGGCCTAAGGCCACCATCTCGTTGCCGGCAATCATCCCCGTGATCGGAATGACCTGCGTTGGCATCGGCTTAATCGCCCCCGAGGCCATCAGTACGCCTAACACTAGGTAAGTGCCGACTGCTTCGGCCGCAAAGGCATTCCACAAGTGACGCTTGGGGTTGGGGTCACGCTGGTTGGCATTCCAAGAAGCGTTAAAAACAATGACCAAGGTCAAAGCGACGTTGAGCCACAGGAAGTTAGCCCTGAAGATGTACTTTAAGGCGTAGCCCACGATCACCAGCTGGACAATGGCCCGCCCAATTGAGATGAAAATGTCTTTCGTAAGTTTCAAATGCTGCTGCCAGCTAATCAGCACTGAAACCATGACTAACAAAAAGGCCAGCAGCAAAGACTGGTTGCTGACGTAGACCGAATTATGCATTAGTTTGGCCTCCCAGTTTAAACAAATGACTAGCCGCTTTAATTTCCTGCTGGTTGTGGGTCACCGCCACGATCGTGGTGCCTGCCTGGTGGACCTTTTTTATGCAGGCCAGCACGACTTGCTCGTTGGCTAGATCAAGGCCTGTCGTGACCTCATCTAGGAGCAGTACCTGGGGCTTAAACAGCAGGTTGCGCGCTAAGGCCACCCGTTGCCGCTCACCGCCCGACAAAGCCGTGATTTTCTTTTGTAAAAAAGAACTCTCTAAATTAAAGTCACGCAGTGCTTTGGTTACCCTTCCTTGGTCAAAGCTTTGCTTTCTGATCCGAAAGGGGAAGGCCAGGTTATCTTGCACTGTTGTACCAAAAAGCACAGGCTGCTGGAAGCAGTAAGACACCTGCCGGCGGTAGCAATTAGCAGGAATAGTTGCGATGTCTTGCTTTTCAAACAAAATCTGGCCACTGTTCGGGCTGCGCAAATTGGCTATGAGCTGTAAGAAGGTACTCTTACCGCTCCCCGAAGGGCCGACGACGGTCAGCCAGTCGCCTTGTTCAATACTTAATGAAAAATCATGCAAAATGTCTTTATAAGACACGTTTTTAACTTCGATTTGGGGCATCTTATTCACCAAGACAAATAATAGCAAAAAAGACATCCCCAGCGGGATGTCCTTTTGAGTAAAACGCAATATAAAATATTAACGCTTTGAGAATTGGGAAGCCTTACGAGCCTTCTTCAGACCTGGCTTCTTTCTTTCCTTCATTCTTGGGTCACGGGTCAGCATGCCGGCTTTCTTCAGAACGCCTCTGAAGTCTGGCTCAACTTCCAGCAAAGCACGGGCAATACCATGACGGATTGCACCAGCTTGGCCAGAAAAGCCACCGCCGTTAACGTTAACATGAATGTCGTATTGACCTTCAGTTTCGGTCAAAGTTAAAGGCTGCTTCAAGTCCTTAACTAAGCTTGGGTTTGGAATGTATTCGTTAACTTCTTTGCCGTTAACCGTAATTTGACCATTGCCTGGAACCAAACGAACACGAGCAACAGCGTCCTTGCGACGACCAGTACCTGCGTATGCAGCTTGTTGTGCCATTATTTAACCTCCTAGATCAACTTATTGATGTCTAATTTTTCAGGCTTTTGTGCTTCGTGCTTGTGGTCTTCGCCTGCGTAAACATGCATCTTCATGAATTCTTGGCGACCCAAAGTGTCCTTTGGCAGCATGCCCTTAACTGACAATTCAACTAACTTAACTGGGTTTTCGGCAAGCAATTGGCCGGCAGAAACAGCCTTCAAACCGCCACGGTAGTCTGAGTGGTGGTAGTAGATCTTATCAGTAGCCTTACGGCCAGTCAGTCTCAATTTGCCAGCGTTGACGATGATGACATTGTCACCAGTGTCAACGTTAGGGGTGTATTGAGGCTTGTTCTTGCCTCTTAAAATAGTGGCAACAGCAGTTGACAGACGGCCCAATGAAATGTCAGTGGCGTCAATCAAGTACCATTTACGCTTAATATCACTAGTCTTAGCTAATGGGGTAGTACGCAATTTTAATTCCTCCGTTTTTGTTTGAAAACAATAAGTTTCCGGGGCCTATCGTGGACAAACAACACTATATAAATTAGCTTGTTTCACAAAAAAAGTCAATTACTTTTCCAAGTCTAAACGCAGGCCGGCCGGCACTGCTGAGTAGAAGACCCTGTATAAATATAAACCGCTGGCCGGTGCCGTATACCGCACCTGGTTGCGATCCTTGGCAGCAATCACCCACGGCAAGTCGTGCACTGGGCGCGTGCCTCGCCCAATCTCCAGCAAGGCCCCCACCATGATTCGCACCATGTTGTATAAAAAGCCGTTGCCGATAAAATCAAACACTACTTCTTTTTGCTCGGGCTTGGGCGTGATCTTGACGTAATAAATGGTCCGCACCTTGTTTTTAATCTGGCCGCCGCTGGCCGCAAAGCTCGTGAAGTCGTGTTTGCCTAACAAGTCTTGGGCTGCCTCTTGCATCTTTTTGACGTCAATGGGATAAGGATAGTGGCCTGTGTAATAGCGCTTAAAAGGGTTCACGAAGTGCTCATTGCTGACGACGTAGCGATACCACTTGCCCTTGATCGAGTACTGGGCGTGAAAACTGTCATCGACAATCGCACAGTCCGTAAACAGCATGTCACGGGGCATCATCGAATTGAGAGCCATTTGCATATTATGGGCCGGAATCTTATTGCCCGGGTAATCAAAATGAATCACCTGATCGTAAGCATGCACGCCCGCATCAGTGCGCCCACAACCATGAACAATAACGCGTTTGCCCTTAGTCATCTTTGCCAAAGCTTCTTCAATGCGGCCCTGCACAGTCCGTTGACGCGGCTGTTTTTCGAAACCATGAAAAGCGTGGCCATCATAGCACAAAGTCAGCTTATATCTTGTTGTCATTTACCTCGTCCTAAAAATTATTAGTAAAATCGTCAATGCGGCAAAAAAGCCGAAGTTCCACCAGTCAGCCTTGCTCCAATGCAATTCGCGGTAATGCGTCCGCTTCATCCCCTCGCGGTAGCCGCGGGCCTCCATGGCTAGGGACAAATCCAAGGCAATATTTAACGAACTGATAAAAAGGGGCACGATGACTGGTAAAAAGGTCTTGGCCCTTTTAATTAAGCCACCGGTGTTAAAATCAGCGCCCCGGGTCCGTTGGGCGTTCATAATTTTCACCGTCTCATCCATTAAAGTTGGCACGAAACGCAAAGCAATCGCTAAGACCAAGGAAATTTGTTCGACCGGGACGTGCCAAAATTTTAAGGGCTTGAGAAGTGCAGCCATGCCTCTGGCAATATCTAGCGGCATCGTCGTGAGCGTCAACACAGTTGAAATCAAAATGACCATCAAAAAGCGCAGAAAAATAAAGATAGCGTTTTGAATACCAAAAGCAGAAATCACAAAGATGCCCCACTGCCAGTAAACGTGACCGCCAGCCGTAAAAATCAGCTGCAGCAGTGAGGTAAAGACAATAAGCCAAACTAGTGGTTTCACGCCGTCCCACAAGACCCGCGGTTTTAGTTTAGTCGCCAACAAGGCTGCCAAGCAAAAGAGGCTGGCAATCAAATAAGTCTGCCAATTATTAGCCAAAAAAATAATGGCAATAAACAGAAAAGTGGCCAGCAGTTTGCCCCGCGGGTCCAGGCGATAAATCAGGCCGCTGCCGGGGACATAACGACCAATTAAAATCTTGCTCATGATTTGCTCCTTAACTGGCCGGCCAGCTGCTTGGCCAAGTCAGGGACGGTCAAGGGCAGCTGCTCGAAGCGAAAGCCGCTACGTTGCAGGCGGGCAGCCAAGCTAGTCGCCTGGGGACGCCCCAACGTCTTTGCTTTATCCCAGCTGGTATCTTGAAACAGAGCAGCTGTCGTAGCCTGTCTGATCAACCGGCCTTTTTGCATCACTAAAACAGCGTCTGCTAAGCGCGCGACGTCGTCCATGTCATGACTGATTAAAATTACCGTGTGCCCGGCTTGCTGGTAGTCTTTAAAAAGAGCCAGCATCTCCTCTTTGGCCCGGGGGTCCAAACCAGCGGCAGGCTCATCCAAGCACAAGATATCTGGCTCACTGGCCATAATGCCGGCAATTGCCACGCGCCGCATCTGCCCTCCGGACAACTCAAATGGCGAACGCTGGGCAATACTCTCAGGCAAGCCAACCCGGTCTAACCAACGGTGGGCTGTCCCCAAGGGATCCTTTAGACCAAAATTTTTAGGACCAAAGGCAATGTCTTTTTCAACAGTTGACTCAAACAGTTGACTTTCCGGAAACTGAAAGACAATTCCGACGTGCCGGCGTAAGGCCAGCAGGCCTTTATTCGAAGTTTGCGGCGTAATTGTATAGCCCGCAATGTGAATCTCACCAGCAGTTGGCTTTAAAAGCGCGTTAAAGTGTTGCAGGAGCGTTGACTTGCCACTGCCAGTATGACCAACCACGGCATAGAATTTACCCTCAGCGAGCTTAAATGAGACCTGATCTAAGCCGACGTGTGCCAAGGGCGTATCAGGCGCATAAACGTAGCTTACCTTCTTGAATTCAATTGACACAGCGCGCTCACCAACTTTGCCTCATTATCTATTTCCCGAGCAATATTAAGACCCTGCTTGGCCAGGGCAGCTTTGACTTGATAGACAAAGGGCAACTCCAAGCCTAGGCGAGTAATTTGTTCACCATCGGCAAAGATAGCTGCCGGTTTGTCTTGAGCCAGAATCTGACCCTTGTTTAGAACCAAGACTTGGTCGGTCGTGTTGGCTTCGTTTAAGTCATGCGTCACAGCAAGCACAGTCAGCTCTTCTTTTCTCTGCAACTGCCGGACCAATCCCAGTAACTGCTTACGACCAGCTGGGTCAAGCATGCTTGTCGCTTCGTCCAAAATTATCAGTTGGGGCTGCAAGGCAATGATGCCGGCCATAGCCACACGCTGCTTTTGACCCCCAGACAATAGTTGTGGCTCACTGCCCGCGTAGGCGCTCATGCCTACCTGGGCTAAGGCCCACGCAACCTGCTTTTTCATCGCGGGCAAGGGGATTTGTCGATTCTCGAGCCCAAAGGCCACGTCATCTTCCACAGTGGCCCCCACGAATTGGTTGTCGGGGTTTTGAAAGACAATGCCAATCTTATCCTTAATTTGCCAAAGGGTGTCTGGCTTCAAGCTTAAACCGTCAATGACAATTTTGCTGTTGCCATCATCAGGGTTGATTAAGCCATCCAAAAGCCGCGTAATCGTCGATTTGCCACTGCCATTGGGACCAATCAGTGCCGACCACCGACCGCGGGGCAAGGTAAAGGAAACGTCGGTCAAAACCGGCGCGTTGGCATCAGAATAGGTGAATTTGAGGTGCTTGACCTCAACCAGGTTGTCCATAGCGGTCTCCTTTCAGCAATCCCCATTATTGTAACCTAGGCCAAAAAAATGCACAAAAAAATCTCCATGGAGAGGGACGATTCAACGTCTAAGCTAGACTAGGCATTAGCCACCATCATCACGCTTATGCTCGCTTCCATGAAAGATTTTATAATAGCTATTATAATTGTTTAAATTTATGGACTAAACTAATTCCAAGATAACCATTGGAGCTGCGTCGCCACGACGATCCTTAGCCAGCTTGTACATTCTAGTGTAGCCACCGTTGCGATCCTTGTAACGAGGAGCAACATCTGAGAAGAGCTTTTGCAGTGCTGACTTAACAACAACTGAGTCCTTTTCTTCCTTGACGTCGGCAATCTCGTTCGTGATAAACTTAGCGGCTTGTCTTCTGGCAACCAGGTCCCCGCGCTTGCCTAAAGTAATCATCTTTTCAGCAGTCTTGCGAATTTCCTTGGCACGAGCTTCAGTAGTCACAATGCGTTCTTTCATGATCAGTTGACTGGTCATTTCACGCAGCATTGCTTTTCTTTGTGAAGAGTCCCAACCTAATTTACGGTATGACATTTGTTTTTTCCCTCCTTGATTGTGAGCAATTAATCGTCTTGACGAAGTGACAAACCAAGATCAGCTAACTTGTTTTTCACTTCTTCCAAAGATTTGCGTCCTAAATTCCGAACACGCATCATGTCTGCTTCGGTCTTGTCGGTCAACTCTTGTAAAGTATTGATCCCGGCCCGCTTTAAGCAGTTGTAAGAACGAACAGAAAGATCCAGCTCTTCGATAGTCATCTTGAGCTTCTTTTCCTTTTGATCGTCTTCTTTTTCAACCATTACGTCGTTGAATTGGGTATCGATATTCTTGGACAGGAAGGCCTTGAAGTGTTCAATTAAGATCTTGGCTGCGAAGCTTAAAGCATCTTCTGGCTTGATTGAGCCATCAGTCCAGATCTCAAGCGTTAACTTGTCAAAGTCATCTCTCTTGCCGACACGGGTTGCTTCAACTTGGTAGTTCACCTTTTTAATTGGTGAAAACAGGGAGTCAACTGGAATGACGCCGATTGGCATGTCATCCGTATTGTTGTCGCTAGCTGCAACATAGCCGCGACCCTGCTTAACAGCCAAAGTCATGTGCAAATGACCGCCTTGAGCAATGGTGCAAATGTATTGGTCCGGATTTAAAACCTTGACTTCTGAGTCAACTTTTAAATCGGCCGCTGTCACTGTTGCTGGGCCTTCCACGTCAATTTCAACTTGTTTAACATCCTTGGAGAGTGACTTCAGTTCCAGTTTCTTCAAGTTAAGGATGATTTTAGTGACGTCTTCTTTGACGCCAGGAATAGTTGAAAATTCGTGCAAGACGCCATCGATCTGAATGTAAGAAAGTGCCGTGCCTGGAATGGAGGTCAACAAGACGCGCCGGAATGAGTTACCTAAAGTAGTCCCAAAACCGCGTTCCAGTGGTTCGACAACAAACTTACCGTAAGATTCTTCTTGATCTACAACGGTAATATTTGGCTTTTCAAATTCAATCATTACTTAAAACGGCCCCTTTCAAAACGTAATGTTCTGGACGGCAATAATTAGACACGACGGCGCTTTGGTGGTCTAGAACCATTGTGTGGCACTGGCGTAACGTCACGAATAGAAGTGATTTCCAAACCAGTTGCTTGCAGTGATCTGATCGCAGCTTCACGACCGGCACCAGGGCCCTTAACAGAAACTTCAACATGCTTCATGCCTTGGTCCATAGAAGCCTTAGCAGCATCTTCGGCAGCCATTTGAGCAGCAAATGGAGTTGATTTGCGACTGCCCTTGAAGCCCAAAGCACCTGCAGAAGACCAAGCAACAGCGTTGCCTTGCACATCAGTAATCATGACCAAAGTATTGTTAAAAGTTGAGTGAATGTGAGCAACACCGCTTTCAACATGCTTTTTTACACTACGCTTGCGAGATGTATTTGCAGCCATTATTTAACCTCCTTAATCCTTAATTACTTTCTCTTAGTGCCCTTACGGGTACGTGCATTATTCTTAGTGTTTTGACCACGAACAGGAAGGCCGTGACGGTGACGCATACCTCTGTATGAGCCATTGTCGATCAAAAGCTTAATGTTCATGCTTACGTTACGACGCAAGTCACCTTCTACAGGGTACTTGTCGACTTGTTGACGCAGCTTTTCTTGGTCTTCTGGAGTTAAGTCCTTTGCACGGACATCTTCAGAAACGCCAGCATCTGCACAAATCTTTTCGGCAGTTCTAACGCCGATACCGTAAATGTAAGTTAATGCAATTACGATTCTTTTTTCATTTGGTAA
>JAXGWL010000025.1:0-7454 GCA_040773345.1 Lactobacillus sp.
AAAGGCTGAGATGAAATTCAAGCCCTTGATGTGTTCAGCATTTTGCCAGTGCGGTACATACTGGGTGCAGACACCGACGATCCCGATCTTCAGACCGGCCTTTTCGACGATGGTGTATTGCCGGCCGGCAAAAGGCATCCTGGTTTGTTCGTCCAAAACGTTGTCATTCAGCATCGGAGCCTTGGTGTGGTCGATGTAGTAAGTCAGGTAGTCCAAACCGTAGTCAAAGTCGTGGTTGCCCAAGACTCTGGCGTCGTAGCCGACCTTGTTAAAGGCTTCGGTGTAGTGCTCGATGCCCTTAGCGTAGTCTTGCTTGCTGGTGTAGGTCGCAAGCGGGGCCCCTTGCAGCAGGTCGCCGGCGTCAGTCACAACTACGTTGTCAGCACCGAACTTATCACGTTCTTTTTGAATCAGGGTGCTTGCTCTGCTCAAGCTGAAAGGAGCGGTGTAGTCGCCCTTCTTTTGGTAGTCTGTTGGCATAATGTAGCCATGAATGTCACTAGTATGTAAAAATGCAAGTTTCATTTTGCTCTCTCCTTTACTTGATACGAACATTATACCTTTTTTCACGGCAATCTGGAAGCGCTTTCTTGACATTCATAAAAAAAGGCAAAAATAAAAAGGCAGCTTAAAAACTGCCTTTTCATTAATTGTTGTTAGCGGTCTTGTTAACCACCTGACGGCCTTTGTAGTAGCCCTTAGGTGAAACGCGGTGGCTCAGGCGGTATTCGCCAGTAGCTGCGTCATAGTGCATTGCTGGGACACTCAATTTGATGTGGCCGCGACGCGTACGCTTGCGTTGCTTAGAAGTCTTTCTTGCTGGAACTGCCATTAGTAAAATCTCCTTTATTAATTGATAGTCAATTTTAAAAGCACTAAATACTCACGCTTACTCATCATACTATTTGTTAATTTACAAATCAATACTTAATGCTTGCGCGCCAGCAACAGCGAAACTACGGCGCCCAACAAAAACATGACGACTAAGACAATGATTAAGGGCAGCTTGGCTTGGGCAAAGCCAAAATTGATGGCAACCTCTTTGGTGTTCAAAACGGCGAAGATTACCAACAAGAGCACCATTAAAAGCGAAACAACCAATTTAACTTGGTATTTTCTGCTGGCATCTTTTTCCTGCTTCATACTGGCCCCTACTTTCTGCTAGCAAAAGTTAAGGAGGCCCAATCCCCGATTGTTGGGAATAGCGCATAGAGTTTTGCCAAGGCCGCCAGGCTTAACGGAAAATTAAGTTCACGCCGGCTGGTGCCAAAATAGTGGACGACTTCCCAGGCAACATCATCGGGATCCAAAACAAAACGCTGGACTTTTTGCAAATACTTGCCACTTGGGTCAGCGACATTAAAGAAATTAGTGTAAACAGGTCCCGGATTTACGGTCATAACGTGTACGCCAAAAGGCTTCAATTCTAAGCGCAAGACATTTGAGAATTGGATCACCGCCGCCTTGCTGGCTGAATAAGCCGCGCTTTTAGTCGTCGGAATTTTGCCAGCAATCGAGCCAAAATTGATGATTTGGCCAGCTTTTTGTTCTAGCATCATTTTGCCGATTAAACGAGTTAAGTACATCAAGCCTAAGACATTGACTTGGAACATATCAGTGGTCTCTTGCATCTTGGCCGTCAAAAAGTTTTCAAAGCGGCCAAAGCCGGCAGCATTCACTAGCACATCGACATGATCTGTCAAAGTCTTGATCTTCTTAACGGCGGCCGCAATCTGATCCGATTTGCTTAAGTCAGTCGGTAGATAATCAACCGCACTGCCTGACAGCGAATGAGCCTCTTTAGCAACTTCGGCCAACTTGCCCTCACGGCGCGCCAAAAGAATTAGCTCGGCACCTCTCTGCGCACTTTGGAGGGCAATGGCCTTGCCCATGCCACTAGTTGCGCCGGTAATTACTACGGTTTTATCTCTCAATGAATCGCTCATATTGCTACCCTTTCATCGGAATCTCATAGCTGGCAAAGTCTTGCACTAAATCTGTATGCGGAAAGACCTTGCGAGCCTGCTGTTCTAGCTTTCGGCCCGCTGGACCAGTATAGCGCGCCGAAACATGGTCTAAAAACAGGCGCTTGACGCCAGCTTTTTTGGCAATTTGCGCCGCCTGCAGACAGGTGGAGTGAAAATAGCTGCGCGCTAATTTTTCTTCACCGGCCGCAAAGGTCGACTCATGCACCAACACATCGGCATTTTGGGCCAAGCGATAGCTGTTTTTAGCCGGGCGCGTATCGCCAATAATCGTGATTACACGGCCCGGCTTTGCCGGGCCAATGAAGGCCCGGCCATCAAGTTGGCGCCCATCGGGCAAAGTAATAGTTTTGCCTGCCTTTAATTCACCTAACAGCGGCCCGCGTGGCACTCCCGCCTTTTTGACCTTGTCCATTAACAACTCACCAGGTCGGTCCTTTTCAACTATCCGGTAGCCAAAACTGGGAATGCGGTGGTCCAAGCGCTCGGCAAACACTTCAAAATGATCGCCTGTTAAAATTCTACCACCGTTAGAAACATCGACAAAGTGCACTGGGTAGGAAAGACGCGTCCGGGAAACGCGCAGAGCGGTCCGCACAAATTGTTCCAGCCCGCTGGGCCCGTAAATCGTCAGGGGCCCCACGTCTTCGCCTTGAAAAGAACGCGAAGCAAGCAGGCCGGGCAAGCCGAAGATATGGTCACCGTGATTGTGCGAAATAAAAATGCGCCTAATTTTGCGTGGCCGGATATTGGTCTGCAGGATTTGGTGCTGGGTTGCTTCGCCCACATCAAACAACCAGATCTCGTTGATTTCTTCAAGCAGCTTCAAAGCCAGGCTAGAGACATTGCGTTTGGTTGACGGCTGCCCCGCTCCAGTTCCTAAAAACTCAATTTCCATAACAATCCCTGTTCTAATGCTTCAATAGATAGTCGGCAATCTGTTTGCCAATAAAGGCTGCGTAGCCTTTAGAGCCGTGTTCATTCAGGTGCGTCCCATCACCATAAAACCAAGCGGGGTGTGCACTGGCCTCTTGGTGCCAATTAATGATCGTCAGATTCTTATAGTGAGCCGCATTTTTAGCCAGCATCGCATTGACCGGGTCCTGCCAGGAGCGACTAGGCACGTGCGTATTAATCCAAAAGACATGACGCCGGGGCCCAACTAAATGCATCAAGTGATCAAGATCGCCTTGCGGAAAGGCGCCATTGGTGCCTAGGCCGATCAAGACATACTTGCCCAAGACACCCTCTTCTTTATACTTTTCGAGCAGTGGAAAGGCCGCATTTAGCTGCCGAGAAACCGCTGCATCAATTAGAGCTTTCGGCATGACCCGCTTCAGGTTAGCACTGCTGCCAGCCATGACCGAGTCGCCAATGGCCGTAACCGGTACCCGGTGTGCAAGCTGCAACTCAATTTGCGTGATGCCATACTTTTTAAAAGAACGGTTGACTGGGTGCCGCTTGGCAGCGGCCTTCGCCTTGCGGTAAACCTTATTGCCACAAACTGCTGCACTGCTGCCCAGTTTTTTGCGTTGGGCCATGATCTGCTCATTATCCCTAGCCTGCTGGCGCCGATTTTTAGCAATCGTCAAGGCTAGCTTAGAATGATTGGGATTATCGGCCTTAACGCTTGGCGCTAGGATAATGCCCCAGCTGCCGATTAGCAAGACAAAGGCGGCCAGCGCAGCCAGTGTTCTCTGTTGCAGCAAGCCAGTTTGCTTTGAAAACAGTTTTTTAAAGTAGCTTTTAGTCTTCCGCCAGTTAACGTGACTGAGCGGCCGTTCAATCAAGCGGTAAGACAGCTCAGCAATGACCAAAATCAGGACAATTTCAAGGAAGCGATCAAGCAAAACATGGTCAGCTAAGTTTTTAACCTTGTCCTCAAAAAAGATCATGACTGGGAACTGATAAAGGTAAATCCCATAGCTGCGCGAACCAATCCAATTAAAGACTGGATTGGTCAACCACTTGTTCCAATGACTGCCTGGGTGAGCGATCACCGCTGCGGCCACCATTGTCAGTAGTGAAAAGATAAAAATACCACCGCGGTAGGCAAAGGATCTTTGGGGATCCATCACGTGGCTGCAGACCAAAAATAGCATCCCTAATAAGCTGACGCCGCCAGCAACATCCAAAATCATAGTACTGGATTTAGCAACGGTTTTACGCAGACGTTTAATTGGCCAGAGAAAAGCCAAGAGCGCGCCAATCCCCAGTGAGAAGAAACGCGTGTCGGTCCCGTAATAAATGCGGCTGGTGTCTTGCCCTGATTTAAACAACAAAGCCATTTCAACGGCTGAGCCGATGGTTAAAAGAGCAATCAGCCAAGCCTTTTGCTTGTCCTTTTTGACAAAGCGATAGAGTAGCCAAAAAACAAGGGGCCAGATGAGGTAAAACTGGGCTTCAATGGACATCGTCCATAAATGCACAAACGGCGACTCATTAGCCGCAAAACGTTCAAAATAGCTCTGGCCATTGGCAATCTGCCAGAAATTATAGACGCCTAGCAAGTTGGTCAGAACAATTTGGTTGAGCTTAGCGAGCAGATTGCGCTGGAACAAAACAATGTAGGCAGCACTGCCCCACAAAACTGCAATCAGTGGTGGGTATAGTTTTTTCGCTCGCCGCAGATAAAAGCCATTCGTATTATAAAAGCCATTTTCTTCGTAGGCATTGCGCATGTGGTCTGTGACCAAATAGCCTGACAAGACCAGGAAGATGGGCACTCCCAGGTAACCCCCAATAAACTTGTTCGGATCTAAGTGATACAAAATGACGGCAATGACCGCCAGGGCCCGCAAGCCCGAGTAACCTGTAATAAATCTATTTTTTGGCTTAGCCATTTTATGCTAACTAATTCTATCTAATTTTTAATCTACAAATTCAAAAGAAAATTCACCAATTTGGACGTCGTCACCGTTCACAGCACCCTTAGCACGCAAAGCGTCATCGACGCCCAAGCTCTTTAATTTGCGCGCCAGCAGCATGATCCCGTCTTGGTGGTCGGTATTAGTCATGGCAGCCAGCCGCTCTAGACTTGCACCGTGGATGATGAAGTAGTGCGCACCGGCCTTTTCAACCGTGAACTGGTCAGCCGGCTGCTTGTAAACATAATGCTTGCTGCCGGTTGCTTGCACAGGCGGTTTTGCCGGTGCCTCTTTTTCAACCTGGTTAATTACTTGCCAAGCCGCTTCCAGTAGTCCTTTCACGCCTTGGTGCGTCACACTGGAAATTGGGTAAACCTTTTTGTCCGGTCCCAAGGCCTTTTTAAATTCAGCCAGTTTTTGGTCAGCGCCCGGCAAGTCCATTTGACTAGCAACAATCAACTGTTTTTTCTTGGTCAAATCGACCTGGTAGTTGGCCAGTTCATGATTGATCGTGTTATATTCGTCAATCGCTTCGCGCCCGTTGTTGGGGTCCATGGACACCAGGTGCAAGATGACCTTGGTGCGTTCGACGTGCCGTAGGAACTGAATTCCTAGCCCCACGCCTTTGGAAGCACCAGCAATCAAGCCTGGCAAGTCTGCCATGGAAAAATCGCGCCCGTGGTCAAGCAGGACCATCCCCAAATTAGGTGTTAAAGTCGTAAATTCATAAGAGGCAATCTTTGGCCGGGCATTCGTGGCCACTGACAGCAAAGTCGACTTGCCAACCGACGGAAAGCCAACCAAACCGGCATCGGCCAACACACGCAGCTCTAACCGCAGCACGCGGTCTTGCCCGGGCTCGCCATTTTCCGCAATTTCGGGGGCCCGGTTGACGCTCGTGGCAAAGTGAATATTGCCCCGACCGCCGCGACCACCAGCGGCAACAACCAGCTTTTGTCCCTTTTCAGTTAGATCGCCGATTAATTCGCCACTGTGATCATCGTAAACGGTGGTCCCCAGTGGGACCTTTAAAGTCAAATCGGGTGCGGCCTTACCGTACTGGGCCTTAATGCGGCCATTTTCACCGTCCTGGGCTTTGAACTTGCGTCTGAAACGGAAATCCATCAAAGTGCGCAGGCCGCTGTCAGCTTGAAAGATCACGCTGCCGCCGCGACCGCCATCACCACCGGAGGGTCCGCCCAAAGCGACAAATTTTTCATGGCGAAAACTGACCATGCCGTCGCCGCCCTTGCCGGCTTGTACTTCAATTTTGGTTTCATCTACAAACAAAGTTAGGTCCTCCTTGCAAGAATTATCACTCTAGATTTTAACATAAAAAAAGCCCTGCCTTAGGGCTTTTCTCTAGAGTGAAATTTTCACCATTTGCGCTTGCGGCAAAGTCAAACCTGCCGCCTGCAGCTCTTCAACCGAGGCCTGTTTGATTTTTGTCAAAGAGCCAAACTTGCGTAAAAGTTTATTGCGGCTCTTGGGACCAATGCCCTTGATTTCGTCCAACTTGCTGGACAGAGCGTTTTTAGCGTGGCGGCGTCTGTGAAAAGTAATTGCGAAGCGGTGGACTTCATCCTGGATCCGGGTCATCAGGTAAAAGCCCTCTGATTTTGGATTCAATGGGATCAGCCGCGGTGGCTGGCCAAAGACCAAGTGGTTGGTCCGGTGCTTGTCGTCTTTGACCATGCCGGCCACCGGGATATGCAAATTTAATTCGTTGATTAAAACGTCTTCGCAAGCATCAACCTGAATTTGGCCTCCATCCATTAAGATTAAATCAGGCATCTTTTGGTGCTCTTTCAACAAACGGCTATAGCGTCGGCGAACCACCTCTCTGGTATTGCCCACTTCGTCGGCGCCATTTTGGTGTTCGACTTCACCCTTCAACTTATACTTGCGATAAGCACTTTTGTCAGGCTCACCATCACGAAAGACCACCAGCGCAGAAACGGGGTCAACCCCTTGAATATGCGAGTGGTCAAAGCTTTCGATGACGTGGCCATAAGGCAAGCCCAGGGCCTTGAAGATCTCGGCCTGGGCCCCTTTCGTCTTTCTGTTGCCTAGTTCCAGCAGCCGGAATTTTTCGTCAAGCTTTAGCTTGGCGTTGGCCCGCGCCATACGCAAAAGCGAAGCCTTTTGTCCGCGTTGAGGCACGCGCACCGGCACGTGCAAGACCTGGGCCAAGCTGTCGGTATCAACTGAAGCCGGGACTAGTACTTCTTTAGGCAACACCCGGTTCTTTTGGCCATAAAACTGCACGATAAAAGAAGCAAATTCGCTTGCCGGGTCATCTTGGTCAGTCAAAGGAAACAGACGCGTTTCCCGGCGCAACAATTTGGCCTGGCGCAAAAAGAAAATTTGCACGCTAAGCCAGGAATGATCGACGTAATAATTGAAAATGTCGCGCTGAGTATAGTCGTGGGAAATAATCTTTTGCTTTTCGACGGTTTCTTCGATATAGCGCAGCTGATCCCGAATTTCGGCCGCCCGCTCAAACTGCAATTTTTGCGCTGCCTCATTCTTTTCTGCCGTCAGCTGTTTTTGGGCAGCAGTCACATCCCCATTTAAAAAAGATTTGATTTTCTTCACTTGG